>JAYOII010000301.1:0-3254 GCA_038118685.1 Opitutia bacterium | reverse complement strand
TCAGGTTTCTTTCATTCACCAAGCCGATGAGGAACCAACTGTTGGGACTCAGCTTGACCGCAGGAGATTAAGACGGGAGGGAGACAAGAATTGTTTCAATAATTTCCTGCCATTGGCAAAAGAGACTTTTTCGTCGGGCGTGCTCGTGAGCTCCCGATAGATTCCGAACAACTTGTTACCGTAGGCCTGCATTGAGAAGTTTTCTCGAACAGCCCTGGCATTTTCTTCGATTTGAACGGGAGGTAGTCGATCGATGGAGCTCTGGTCACGAATTGATTCTTTTGCTTGATCGGATTCGATAACCGCAGAAATGAGTTCTTCCTGCAGAGGTTCGTCCAGTCGTCCAAAGTCAACGAGGTTGTCGCTCACGATGGAGTCGTAGGCTTCCTGAACCGCCTGATCCGGGAGTTCTTCTCCATAGTCCTTGAAAAATTTTGTCAGGCTCCCCTTGATCCTAGGGGCCAGCGTCGAGGAATCTTTAAGCAAATCGAGATTGAGCTCAAGTCGATCGTAGAGGTTGTCCAGGCGAACGCCGTGTTGGGAGAAATCGCCGGTGATTTCAGGTAAGTTTCTTCCACAGAGGCTTTTCCCGAAAACCCAAGGTTCGAGAAAGCCCAATCCGAAACCTTCGGCTACGCTCGTACTGACGATCGCTTGGGCCGATGCAACCATGTCGGGAAACGAGCAGTCCATCACATGACCAAGGCCATAGGCGAGGGGCAGGGAAGAGTTCAGGGCAAAGGCTTTCCATCTGTCGAACTGTGGACGAAAGTCCGGGTTGGTGGGCCCTAAGCTGTTGGCGAAGAATTTGTCCGGATGGGCCGCCGAAAGGAGGGCTAGTTCCCCCAGGTTTTTCCGCCGGACGGCCCGCACCGGATACAGGACCAAATTTTCGGGGATCGACGTTTTGACCTTCTCGCCGCTCATGGATGATTTGTTTTCCAGTATTGGGTTTGCAAGGAGATCAACTTCCGTGTTTGTGCCAGCAAGCAAATCGTCCAAAAACAAGCGATCCCTATTGTTCAGGGCTGCGTAACGGATTCTCGCGCAAGCGGGATAAGCATATTCGTAGACTTGATTCAACGCCTTGAAATTATCCGCTCTTCCGTCTTCGGCGAAATCGTGAGGATGCAGGAGCATGAACTCGCCTTTTTGGGCCAGCATGGCGCAGGCTTTCGTGAGAGAAGGGTTTTTCCCTAGGGAATGGTTGTGGATATGCCACAAGTCAGGCATTCCGCCAAGTGAGCTTTTGGCGCATTCCCTCATCCGCTCCATGAGCAATTCGGGTGAGATAGCCTGTTCCGGCGTTGCGTAATCCAAGCCTTCCGTAAGCTGAGTGTTGGGGATGCGGTCACCGGCGTACTTTCTTCCGGTAAGGACGACCGTTTCGACGTCATGACCCGAGGCAGTCAACGCTTCCAGCGTGTTTTCAATGACGCGTGTAACCCCTCCGGGTTCGAGGTGATAATGTACGATGGCAACCTTCATCTCGGAAGGAGAGGTCGGCTAGGAGCCCGAGCGGTTGCGATAAGCTTCGATCTCGATCATCGGCGGTCTTTCTTCTTCCACGACTTCTTGCACGAGTTGGTTGTAGGTTCCGTCCTCGACTTCGAATCTCCGGTAGAATGTTTCCATGTCCGGCATCTGGTCGATTTTGCCTTGGCTATGCAACCGGTTGATAAAAGTTTGAAGAATGCCGAAACTCATTTTGCCCAAGGCATTGGTGGTTTGATTGCGGTGAACCCGTCGATCCAAATCCGTCTGGGCGAATGCGTCCAGACCGAATTTTTCGTATAAATCAAGCAAATGTGAAGTTTCGACTCCGTAACCGATGGGGAAGGGGATTGTCTCAAGCACTTCGCGCCGCGCCGCGTATTCACCCGACAGGGGTTGGATGACGTTCGTAAGTTCTGGATAAAAAAGGGAAAAAAGAGGGCGGATCAGAATTTCGGTCACCCGTCCACCGCCACTGGCTCGCAAGCCGCTCGAGTAATTGAGGGGGCGATCATAGAAAGCCTTCACGTAGTGAACCTCGTCCCGCCTGATGAGCGGAGCGACCAGACCATAGACAAAGCGCGGATGGATGTTCGATATGTCTGCATCAACGTAGCAGATAACGTCTCCTTTCAGTTGGTGGATGGCCTTCCAGAGGTTTTCTCCCTTTCCTCTCTTGTCTCCGACTTCGGGAAGGATGTCGGAGGCCAGGTAAACATCCGCTCCGTAGTTTCCCGCTACCTCCAAGGTCTTGTCCTGAGACCCCGAGTCGATGACGGCAAATTCATCAATGAGCGCATAGCGTTCCATCAATTCGGAGCGCAGGATGAGAACTTCTTTCCCGATGGTTTTTTCCTCGTTCAAGGTTGGTATGCAAAGGGAAATTTTCATTCCCTTTTTCTCCTTTTCTTCCACAAGCTTGAGGATGTCCCAAAATTCCCCGTGATGGAAAGTATTGCGCTCTAGCCAACTTTGTTTTTGTACCTTTTTCATTCGCAATGGCCCTGATCGATTGCCTGAAGGAGGGTGATAAGTTGCGCCAATCCGGCAAAGAGCGGCTCGAGGTGAATGGTTTCGTTTTCCTCCCGCAGGTTTTCGGCAGTGGTCAGTCCTACGGTTACGCCGGGATGCCCTGCTCGGATGAGGGCGTTCAAATCACCCGTGCTGGGATCGACGATCGGGGTGATTCCGGTTTCGTCCATGATCGCCCGTGTTGTCTTGACGAGTGGGTGGGAAAAGGGAATTCCACAGTTTTCGCGCTTGGCCACGATCTCAAGGCCAACGGAGATTCCCGTTTCCAAGGAAAATTGTTCGCTCAGCTCGCTTACTTGTCTCTCCATGTCATGGAGGACGTCGTCATCTTCGCTGGTGATCTCAAAGCGAAGCGAACCCCGGCGGGGACTGGTGTTGAAAGTCGACCCGCAACGCAGTCCGCCAAAGATCATTTTCGTTTTGGGTTCCTTGGGGATCGGAATTTCCATGAGCTGGTTTACGAACCGGGTCAAGTGACTGATGGCACCGGCCGCTCCGAATCCTTCCCAGTCGTAATTGCTCGGTATTCGAAGGGTGATTTCGCCTCGCAACGTGCCAAGTCCCGAATAACTGAGCCGTCCCTGGGTCGCTCCTTCCACACAAATTCCCGCTCGAATCGGTCGCTGCTTGGTTTCGAGGAAGGACCGCGCGCCTTCCAGGTTGCCCCTGCCCAGACTACGAACGTTGGCGAGCAGCAACAAGTCGTCCTTGAGTCGGACTCCCAAATG
>JAYOII010000300.1:0-4097 GCA_038118685.1 Opitutia bacterium | reverse complement strand
TGACGCAAGCATCAAGGAACTCGAAGCCTTGAAGAAAAAAATTGATAAGAAGATTGAAGCGAAAAAGTCTTCGAAGGTAGATCAAGGCGCTCTTTACGAGATGATCAAAAAAGATCATGAGCGTCATCGCAGGGAGGATGGTCGGAAGGTCTTTCGTGGGGTCGTGGACTATTTGGAATGCTACGTCAACGGGCTTCCGCCCATTGCCAAAGCATCCTTTTGCGAACGCTTCGGGATCAAGGGCAAGCGTGGCAAGATCACTCCCGAAGTGGTTTCCCAAGTCAAAGGACTTTTGTCCGAGGGCAAATCCCTCAAGGAGGTTTCCGAGATCGCCGGGGTTTCCCCAGCGAGTTGTCACAAAATAAAAAAAGGGGATTACGATACCTGATTTCTCAAGGTTCTTCGAATTTTGTTTGAAAAGCCCCCTTTTGATGCGGCTTTTCTTTTGGAAACAGCGCGTGACCGAGGGGTTTGCAAAAGATGGTCCAAAAAATCAAAGACGAGTATTATTTGAACCGGGCGGAAGCGATCTCGTATATTTTGCAGGTTTACCATGCAAAATGGTGTTACGCCCGCTGGAGCCGGGATGCGGTTGCTTTTTCCTACGAGAATAAAAAAGGTGAGCGAAAACGGTTTCTCGTCTCTGCTTACAAGACCAAATCGAGCAATAACGTAAGGGTGAGGAAGCTTGACTTGGATCATTTCTTCCGCTCGGAAGGCTAGAAGAAAAGCAGGTTGTTCAGGATTCTTCTTCCTCGTCGGAAAGATCCAGCTTGTGCATGGTGGTCTCTTCCCCTTTGGAGTCGGTGGTGATGACCTTCATGATTTTGCAATCCTTTCCCTGTGCTTGAAAGCGGCTTGGTTCCCCGTCCGCTCCAATCTTTTGCAGAAGACCGGGCTTCTTGTCGATTTCCACACATTCAAGCAAGTCCTTGCCGTTGTAGCCCTGTTCGTGAGAGGTGGAATAAAGACCGTCCGGGTGAACGAAACAAACGATGCGGCCGTAGCGGAAGGAACCTCCGCGCTTATGCCGGACGACGTCGCCTTTCTCAAAGGTCTTTTTCTTGAAAAGTTGTTTTCTTGGCGTGTACAGCTTGAGTTTGGAGCGCTTGGCCTTGAAGGTTTTCAAGCCGTCGCTGCCTTTTTCCAAGGGAGTCAGTTCGTCAGGATGGATTTCCACGCACTCCAAGGTGGGGTCCCCGGGGTTGTCCTGAAGAATCATAAGCACTTCGCCGCAACGCTTCTTGCCCCTTGAGCTTGCGGTTTCTCTGACGTGATCGCCAATCTCGACGTCACGAATGCTCTTCTTTTTAACTTTTTTTTTGGCAGGGGTGCTCATGGTTGTCAGTGATACAAGTTATTTGAGAGAGCCTGTTTGCGCCAATCTTTTTTTTCGGCAATCTCCACAAATGCAAAACTTTCCGTGGCCGTAGTCTCCTGGAGTAGGCAAATCCATAAAGAGCGAATTGTCGTTCGAGTCCTGTGTTTCCTTTGCAATTGGCTTCGTTCGATTGGGGGCGGTAGGGGGCGGTTTGGGCGAATTTCTTTGGGCGACCGTTCTGTTTTTCATGTTTTCCAAGTAGCGAGCTCTTTGGACCTTGCGTAATTCGAAAAGGTAGGCCACGCCCTGCTTGAAATCGGTCTGGTCGATGTCGATCGATGCAGTCATTTTCGAACCGACCGAGGGCGAAACCGTGAGGTTTCTTCCCCTCAAAGCTACGGCGACCACTTCCTTTCCAGCGGGAACGGGAGCGGATCCCATGAGTTGGCCGCTTGACGAATAAGCTTTGAAGGTCAGATCCTGCATGACCTTGACCGATTTGAGAGGAAAGACCGAGGGGGAAACGCTCGTCCAATTTTTCACCGCTGCCAAAAGTTCTTTGCTGAAGCCGGGAACCTGAGGTTTGCTCGGCTCGGGTTTGGGGTCGGGCTTGGGTTTGGGTTTGGGTTCGGGTTCGGGCTTGGGTTGGGGCTCGGGTTCGGCTTTGGGTTCCGGAAGTTCGGGTGGCAAGGGCCTTGCCGCGGCCGTTTCATTGCCGTCGGTCGAATTGCTCTCCGGTACCGACTCTTCCTGTTGAAGCATGTCGCAAGAGGCAAAGAGAAAAAACGCCAGACAAAGAAAAGAAAAAAGTAATCGCATTGGTCGACACCAAGAAAAACCAAGCAATTTGGCAAGGTTATACTGCGGAGAAAAAATAGGTTGGAATAAGTTCTTGGTCAGGGAAAGGAACTTGGTTAGATTCGTTGCAATGTTTCATTCCAGCTGTCTTTTTCCGGTGCTCAACTTATCCCTTTTCTCGGGTTTGCTCGTTTGTCAGTTGCTTGTCGAACCTTTGTTCAATCCATGGATGTTTGGCCTTTGCTCGATTGGAGCGGTCGGGAACCTGTACTGGTCCTTGGTTGTTTTGCGAGCCGCCTCAGATAAATCGTACCAGGAAAAAAGCCCGCGTTCAGAGGAGCAATCGGCCATCATGAGTGATCTTGACAGGGAGATCGTGAGGCGGCGGGAGATCGAGAAAGTCGAGAAAAACTAAATGTTATGAGCCCTTACAGAACTTCGCCCGTTTCAACCGACCGCATGCCTCCGGGCATTCCTTACATCATTTCCAACGAAGCGGCGGAGCGTTTTTCATTCTATGGCATGAAAGCGGCCTTGGCCGTTTTTCTCGCCAATTATCTCGGGGTTCTCGGGGGAAGCAATCTTTCTGAGGCTGACGCGACGTCCTATGTTTCGTGGTTCAATACCGCGGTTTATCTGACCCCACTTTTGGGGGCTGTCATAGCAGATGCTTTTTTTGGTAAATACAGAACGATCGTTACCCTTTCCATCGTCTATTGCCTTGGACACCTGTGCCTTGCGTTGATGGGGGTTGGCGGGGTCGTGCAATTCTGGCTTCTCGGTGGATTGGGGCTCATTTCTTTGGGCGCCGGCGGAATCAAGCCCTGCGTATCGGCCCACGTCGGAGATCAGTTCGGGCCAAAAAACCAACATTTGATCACCAGTATATTCAACGTCTTTTATTTTTCGATCAATTTTGGCGCGGTCATCTCCAATCTTCTCATCCCTTGGGTGTTGAAGTGGCATGGTCCACACCTTGCCTTCGGTGTTCCGGGAGCGTTGATGGCTCTCGCCACCTTGTTTTTTTGGATGGGAAGAGAAAAATTTGCTCATATCCCGGCCAAAGGCTCCTCCTTCCTCAAGGAAGTCTTCAGCAAGGAGGGCATGTCCGTAATCGGAAAATTGATTCCCTTGGTCCTTTTTGTCGGTATGTTTTGGTGTTTGTTCGATCAAACGGCAAGCCGACTGGTTTTTCAGGCCGAAAGAATGGACAGGAATCTTTTTGGAATGGAAGTCCTTCCATCTCAAATTCAAGCCGCCAATCCTTTTTTGATCCTTGTTCTTATTCCCGTTTTTGCCTTTTGGATTTATCCGCAGACGGAAAAAATCATCAAACTTACGCCTTTGCGGAAAATCGGCGCCGGTTTGTCTCTCATGGCCGTTTCCTTCGTCGTCGTGTCCTTGTCGCAGGAAGCCATTGACCGGGGCGAAATCCCGCATGTCGGTTGGCAGATTCTCGCCTACGTCATTCTTACTTCCGGTGAGGTCATGGTTTCCATCGTAGCCCTCGAGTTTTTCTACACCCAAGCTCCCAAGAAGATGAAATCTTTGATGATGGCAATCTTTCTTACTTCCGTGTCAGTGGGTAATTCGTTCACTGCCATCGTTAATCAGGCGATTCAAGTCGGCAGTCCGGAAGAGGTTTCGATTGTTGAGGAAATCGCCGGGGACAATGACGAATCCAAACGCCTGAGGATTGCTGGTCATGATGGGAAATTCAACACTCCGGACGACATTGTGACCGGTGGGGAGAGAATTGAATCACTGGCCTCGGAACTGCTTCACGCAACGGCCAGAAAAATAGAGTCGAATTTCATCAATGAGAATCAACTTCCCTCCGAATGGGAAGATTTGCCGGATGACCCATGGGGGTCGCCGATCAAATATCAATTGCTAAGCGCCAAGGAAGCGAGGTTGATTAGTGATGGTCCGGACAAGACGGCCAACACCGTTTGGGATCTCGGTATAAATATCACCG
>JAYOII010000299.1:0-4114 GCA_038118685.1 Opitutia bacterium | reverse complement strand
CTATTGAAAAATGCCGAGGTCAACAGAAACGCCCCTATCCGTAGTTTCGGCCCCAAAAACAAAAGGAGGTGATCCCAGACAGGTCACCGGCAATCCCAGGAAATCCCCTCAAATGAATATAATCGAATCCATTGGCAGAACACCCCTCATCGAACTTACCAAGGTTACCGAGGGTTGCGGAGCCCGAGTTTACCTCAAATCCGAATTTTTCAATCCATTGGCCAGCGTCAAAGACCGAATCGGTGCCGCCATGATCTCCGATGCCGAGGAATCCGGGGCGTTGAATCCGGACAGCGTGGTCATCGAGCCGACTTCGGGGAATACCGGGATTGCCTTGGCTTTCGTTTGCGCCGCGAAGGGGTACAAGTGCATTCTCACCATGCCTGAGACGATGTCCAAGGAAAGACGATTGCTTTTGCGCTTGTTGGGAGCCGAGATCGTGCTGACCCCGGGGCCAAAGGGAATGGGCGGGGCTATCGCCAAGGCCAATCAGTTAATGCAGGATCACGGAGAGCGGGCCTTCATGCCCCAGCAATTCGACAACCCCGCCAACCCGGCGATTCACCGCAAGACTACGGCGGAGGAAATTTGGTCGGGAACGGAGGGCCGGGTGGACTGTTTCGTGGCCGGAGTCGGGACGGGAGGTACGATCACAGGAGTTTCCGAAGTGATCAAGGAAAGAAACCCGGAAATGCTTGCCGTAGCCGTCGAGCCGGAGGAAAGCCCGGTGATCACTCAGACTAGAAACGGAGAGGAGGTCAAGCCGGCTCCCCATAAAATTCAGGGAATCGGGGCTGGGTTCGTGCCCAAGAATTTGAATTTGGACATTGTGGACGAAGTTGAACTTGTCAAAAGTGACGATGCGTTCGAAATGGCGAGAAAACTGAGTCTCGAAGAGGGAATACTCGGAGGAATTTCAACCGGGGCCACGGTTACGGCCGCCTTGCGGATTGCCCGTAGACCGGAAATGGAAGGAAAGAACGTCGTTGTTGTCGGAGCCAGTTGCGGAGAGCGTTATCTATCCACTCCTTTGGCCGCCCAAGCAGCGGCCGAGATGATGGATGCGGTCGCCGAGGAATAGGAGGTTTGACTCGGCTTGATTGACAAACGGTCGGTCGTTTGGCTTTCGGGAGAGTTTCCTTCTTATCGTTCTCTTACATCGATTTTATGCGGCCTTCGGAAATCGAACTTCTGACGGAAACTGTGCCTTGAGGTGCCTTGTTCGCAGAGTTTCCCGGGCTTGCGTTCGCGTAGACAGGCAAGCGATTGGCGAGATTGGAAAGGGCTTGTTGGTCTATTTGGGGATTGAGGAGGGAGATCAGAAGGACGATGTGGACTGGATTCTCAAGAAACTCCTCGGCATCAGGATCTTCGACGATTCGGAGGGAAAAATGAACGAGTCCCTGAAGGGGGAAGACGGGATCATGTTAATCAGCCAATTTACCTTGTTCGGGAACCTCAAGAAGGGCTTCCGACCTTCCTTCAACCGGGCGGCCGAACCTCTCGTCGCCCGTCGGACGTTCGAAGAATTCAAGAGACGGCTCCAATCGGAATTCGAGGGCGCCGTTGCCGTCGGTTTCTTTGGCGAGCATATGGACATAGAAGCCATTGACGACGGGCCGGTTTCTCTTTGGTTGGATTCCCGGCAGCGAGGATACTGAAGCTTCCCGGTGGCTCGTCGTGCTTTTTTCCCGCTTCGAGCTTTTTACCAATGAGCGCAAAGTGTCCCGACGGGTGCCGGAGGGGAAGGGAAGTTTTACGGAATACTTGCCATTTGCCTAAAGTTTTCTCTATTATGTTCTCGTGGCCCGTTTCATAGAGTCTTTCGTTTTGTCCGGTATTCTTGCGTTGTGCAGTGCATGCGGACCCGCAAAGGAAGGAGAAATCGCCCGGATTCATGACTCGTGGAACGCTCGTTTTCATTACGATCTTGAGAAAAGAAGGCTTGTTTCCAGCCATGACCAACGCAAGAGGGGTAGGACATGGGGAAGGGATGAGTTCGGCAAGGTGGACTTCGACCGGTATTGGTCGGGTCGACCGATACCAAGCCAAAACCTGTTGTCCGAGCACCACAGGAGGATGGACTTGTTGCGAGAGGAAAGATGGTACGCAGCCGAAAGGGAAAGATTGGCAAACCGGGCCGAAGAGATGGAGAGGGAGGCGACCGGCAAGGACGAAAAGAAAGGCGAGGAGGTCGCACCCGAACCTGCGGATGAAGATACGGAGGACTTCGTTCCGGGACCTTTCCTTCCTCAAGGAATCGAACCCCAAAGCAACCCGCCTGGAAACATGGAAGATGCCCCTTTCGCGCCCCTCCCTCCTGATCCAAGCCTGCCCCCTGTGGAAGGGGATGTCCCGCCCCCGCTTGACTTGGAAGAACCGCCGCCCCCCTTTCCCCCTCTCTGAGCTTCAACCGTGAAAGTCCGTAAGTTTTCCTTTGCATTGATCCTCCTTACTTTGGTGTTGAATTCCATTGCAGGGTGGAAGGTCTTTTCCGAAAAGACGGAAAAGGACCGACTGGAAGCCGAATTGCTCGCCCTCGACAAAAAAAGCGGAGAACTCAGGGAAGCCATCGAGGAGGCTCAGGGGAAATCCAAGGAAAACATCGCTTTTCTTTCGACTAGAATCGAGACACGGAAGAAAGAAGCTTCAGAAAAAGAAACTTTGTTGAAATCCTTGAGCGATCAACTCGAGGCCAAAACCGCGGCCTTGGGAGCCAATACGGAACGAAAGGATGAGTTAAGCTCCGAAATTCAGGAAATGAAAAAAAAGATTGCCGAGGTGGAAAAGGAAATCGAGCACTCGCGCAATCGCTTTCGTACTTTTGCCCTGTCTTTACCGAGCTTGGAAGAAAAGATTTTACAACTGAGGGCGTCCATAGAAAACGAAAAGCAACGAGAATCGGACGGGAAGAGAAGCCTTCTGACTTACGAATCCACAACCAAAATGTACGTCGAGCACTTCGACGCTACCCTGGAAGCCCTGCAAAGGTACAAGTACGGGAGACCTTGGTTGGAAAAAGGGGAAAAGCTTTCCGTGCCTTACCTTCAATATGATTTTGAAGCTGGTTTTTTGGGTTTGCCGGTTGGTTTGGAGCACGGCATGGAAATAGGGATGATCTTTTCCGTGCGGTCAAAAGGAAAAAAGCTTTGCCGCATCAAGATTAACGACGTGTCGCCCAAAAATAGCGTCGGGATGATCATTCCCCTTTTTGGAAATCCCGTCGAGTTAAGAAAGTTCAAAAGCTTTGATCTCGTTCATCTGTAGGTTGCTTGCCTGGTTAGCTACCATTGGCTTGGGCGTGTATTTGATTCTCAGCCCTAGCTCATCTTCTTCGGTTGCCTCGAAGATTCAAGCCGCCGAGCAGGAATTGGCCGACCTCCAGCTTCAGTTGGAGGCGGACAAGAACAGTTCGGAGAAGCAGGAATTCGAGCTTTCCCGTTCGGCTCAGGAATACAGCGCGAAGATTGAGGAAGCCACCGCGGAAAGCGAGAAAATCAACGGCGAGATAGCCGGGTTGGCATCCCGGACGGAACAACAGGATTCGGAAATTTCTGAAAAAAGCAATGAGTTGGGAGCCCTGAAGGAGGCTTTGGGCAAGGCTCGTTTGCCACTCGATGAAATCGAGGACCAAAATCGGCCGCTTGTTGAAAAGGAAAGCGCCGACAAAGCGACCATCAAGTCTCTTGATGCGGAGCTACTTGCCCAAAAGCAAAAAGCGGACGCGGTTTCCGGCGAACTGGCTATTCTGCAACAGAGGCGAAGCAATGCGTTGGAGAATTTTAATTCCTCAAAAGAGAGGCTTTCGGTGGACGTGAAGAAACCCTATCATCTCCACTTTGCGCAGAAGAAGGAAGTGCTCGTGAGGAACAAGGTTCCTTCGGGCAAGGGGATTTTCATTGATGCCGGTTACGAAGCCGGATTGCGTGACGGAATGGAGTTTTTGGCCGAGAGAATGAATGACCAAAACGCTTTGCCCTTTCGCGCCCGAGTCGGATTGGTGCAGGATCGTTATTCTTACCTTGAGTTCGTCTCTCGCAAAGATACCGAAGGTTCTCCACCCTCGTTGGAGCTAAACGAAAGAATCTTGCTGACCAGAAGTGGTGAAATCATT
>JAYOII010000298.1:0-4121 GCA_038118685.1 Opitutia bacterium | reverse complement strand
GATTATAGCCGTGAAGAATCGCCCCGAATCCGCACATAAAATCGAGCCATTCGTTCCCGTCCACGTCCACGAAACGGGAACCTTGGGCATGGTCGCAAAAATGAGGAAAATGTCTGGGCAACCCGGCCGCCGGCGAGACATGTCCGTAGATACCTCCGGGAACGACTTTACGGGCCCGTTCGAAAAGCTCGTCCGACTGTTTGCGATTTTTCATAGTGTGGGCTTGGGAACCTCCCTTAGAGCGAACCTAGATACGTATCCTATTTTGTCCATGAGCGGAATGCGACCCTGAATCATCAATTCTCCCGCTGCCGTGGCCCCAAGTTGATCAACCCCATTCAAGATAGCTTCGAAGGCAAGGTCATGGCTCAAGAAGGTAAGCTTGACGGAAGGCTGACCCGAAACCGGCTCGGTACCGGCCGAAAACAAACCATCGGAACTTCTGCTCAACCATCCGAGTAACCCGGAATCAGCCAAGTTGAAAGTAATCAGCTCATCGGAGGAATCAGAAAAAAGCCCATGAAACAAGGGATGGTGGTTGAGATAGACTGTCAAAGCTTCAAGACCGGCCCGCAAAACAACCAATAGGCTCACCCTCTCGATCCTGGTTGGGTCGTAATGGCGGGGAATTCTTTTCAAGGTACCGATCGCCTGAATTGCAGACAGCGGATTCCTGAGCATGGGAAAAAGTTCGGGCATCGAAAAGCCTCGCTCAATTGCCTGAAGCAAAGAATCATGCTTGAAGGTCAGCCCTCTTTTTCCAATTGCAATCCGGTCGCCCGACAAAAGCTTGGGTTCGAGTCTTTGAGTCTTTCCGTCCAATTCGCTCAACACTGCGCTTGCTCCGAAAATCGAGCGGGCCGCAGCCCATGGAGCAATACACTCTTGCGGAATTTCATTCATCCTCGCACCAATCCCTCGAGCGCATCAAGAAGCGGATCTGGTTTTTTTCCCATTTTGACTTGAATGAAGGGAAGCCTGCGCGACACGAGTTCCGGCAATCGCGACGGTCGACAGGTGCTCACGACGTTCGTAGCCCGTTTTTTCCAAAAGTTGAGGTTATTGGACTCTTGAGGCATCATCCCTCGAGAGAGATCGAACACTACGGGGGTCCCGCAAGCAATAGCTTCCGTTGTCATCCCCGCCCCGGGACGGGCGAACAGGCAATCCGCATTCCGGAGAACAAGGGCCATTTCCGAAGCCGAAAGCTCGGGCAGAGCCTCGAAAGGAACCTTTGCGCGAGCTTTCTTTCGATTGAGTTCGGAAAGAGTCCCCTCGTTCTTGCCACAAAGGGCAAGCAACTGGCATCGATCCCCCGACCTATCAAAAGCGTCGATGACCTCACTGTGCCGATTGACACCGTTTGCTCCGGTACCCAAAACATAGGTTTTGAGCGAATCGGAAAGCCCGAATTTCTTGAGAAAATCATCGCGTTCGCCTGGACCGGCCTTTTCGTAAAAGGCTTTCCTAAGGAGTGGACCGGTTGCCATGGTCTTCTTTTCGGGCATTCCTCTCCTTACGGCGGCGCGACAGGTTTCTTCAAATGGACCGGCGAAAAGATCGGCCTCCGGATTGACCCAATGCCGGCTGAATCCGTGCCCATCATCCAACTCACCGCAAAAAATGACGAATTTCCCTTTCTTGGCGGGAAGCGAATCGCGAATAAGTCGAAAATAACCGTGATTCAGGTGTGCGTGAACACTAAGTATGAGGTCAGGGGAAAAGTTTTTGGCATCATTCAGCAAGCTCTTGGAGCCAATAATTCGTCGCGGCCCCCGATGAAGAGAGGCGTATTCCAAAAAGTAAAAATAGAGGTAATGAAAAAGGGGAAGATTTTTTTGAATCGTATTGTAAAGAGAAGTTCCCCAGCGATAGAGCTTGAATCCGTTTTCCAAGGGGCGAATTATACGAGCTTGCCCTTTTTCTTCGGTCCACCATGACTTGAGGGCATTGGCCCGCATCTCATGACCGCCTCCTGTCGAGGAACTCAAAATAAGCAAATTCATCGCTTTCCTAAAGCTACCTGCTTTTGCGAAAGAAGAAAACAATGAAAGAAAATCTCACGGGCTCAACGGACGACCCGTTCAAGAATTACTCCAAGTCATGAACAAACAGTCCGCTCCTCAACTTAGGCTCAAACCAAGTCGTCTTGGGAGGCATGATTTCTCCAGCGTCCGCAATGCCCAATAGCTGATCCATGGAAACGGGGAAAAGGGCGAAGGCCGCAGCCATCTCACCCGAATCCACCCTACGCTCGAGCTCTTCAAGACCCCGAATTCCTCCAACAAAGTCAATCCGGTTGTCATTTCGCAAGTCGGTAATCCCCAATATGGGTCCAAGGACTTTTTCCGACAGAAGGGTAACGTCAAGGTCGCCGATTGGAGACCCCGAAGACAAGGAGGCCGTTTTGGCCGTCAATTCATGCCATGCTCCGTCAAGATAGAGTGAAAACTGCCTCAAACCGGAGGGCCGGGGGCAAGATTGCCGGGCGGGCCTGATTTCGAAATCAGACGACAAGGCGCTCAGGAAATCACTTGGCGACAGACCATTCAGATCTTTGACCACTCGATTGTAGTCGAAAATTTCAAGTTGATCGTCCGGAAAAAGAACGGCCATGAAGAAATTGTATTCCTCGTTCCCTCGATGATCGGAATTGGAGTCTTTTCGTTTCTGCCCCACCCTCGCTGCGGCAGCCGTTCGATGATGCCCATCCGCAACATACAGATCAGGTACGCTCAAAAAGGCTTTTTCCAAAAAGGCGACGTCCTCGCCCCCCGAGATTGTCCACAATTCATGACGAACAGCGTCTTCGGCCAAAAAATCAAAAACCGGTGTTCCCTTGAGGGCACGATCGACGAATTCATTGATGCCGGAAACTCCCCGATAGGAAAAGAATACGGGCTCGGCATTCGCGTTCAAGCACTCGACATGGCGAACCCGATCGTTCTCCTTCACCGTCCGGGTCAGTTCGTGCTTCTTGATACGCCCATCATAATATTCCTGATACTCACAGCATCCAACTAGTCCGGTTTGCGATCTGCCGTTCATCGTCAGGCGGTAAAGATAGTAAGATGGCGTGGAGTCTTGCTTGAAAACTCCTTCCTTGCACAGCTTGAAAAAGTTTTCCCTACCTTTTTCATACACTTCCTCCGAATAAGGGTCGGTTTCCTCGGATAATTCGATTTCGGGCTTGATCACCCGGAGGAAAGAATGAGGATTTCCCTCGGCCTCATCTTTCGCTTCGCTAGAATCAAGAACGTCGTATGGCTTGGAAGCAACGGCTTGCGCAAAAGATGATTGAGGTCTGAAGGCCTTGAAGGGCTTGAAGATAGCCATGAAGAGTGGTGAATTGGAGAGTTCGAAAAAAAGGCGGAATGCAAAGAACCTCAGCCGGAAGCTTTCGATCGCTCCTTTTCGGTCTCAACCGCCTTTTTTGCCCTGATTTGAGCAATAAGTTGTTTGGCCGAACCTGCAACCAAGGTACTTTTAAGGGTGGCTGAGGCAGGCTTGCCGGAAACCGCAGCAGCCTTGTTGGATGACTGCATTTCCTCAAGAATTTCCCGACGGAGAATGGAAATCGAGCGGGGAGCCGAAATTCCGATTTTTACGGAATCACCTTCGATCTTGGTAACGGAAATTTCGATCTCGTCCCCTATCGTGATCCCTTGGTCGACTTTTCGTGATAATATCAACATGGGTCTCTAGGGCGTAACTTAGAGACCTTCATTTCCGACATCGAGGAGATGGCGGGCAGAAAATTCCTCATGATTATTGATAATGCACTGCTTCGCCACCAAGGTCGAACGGTTCACTATGATCGGACCGACTAGATTGAGGAAAATTTTTCCTGATTGATCAGCGGGCAAGGTAACGATATTGACGATCATCGTATCCTCCGGACCAGTTATACCGAGTACCTCGACGTCACCATCGGCAATCTCTACAGAATAGTTGGGGATAATGCCACCAGGTTCCAAAACGATGAAAGCCAAACCATCCTTTTTTTCCTCACGCAACCACATGAAGGGAAGTTCCTCCTGATCGTAGACAAGATCCATCGATCGAATTTCCGGAAAACCAAAGAGACCTTGAGGCAAGGTGATTTGGTTACGGGTTTCAGT
>JAYOII010000297.1:0-4140 GCA_038118685.1 Opitutia bacterium | reverse complement strand
CACCCAAGGTGTAGGAAACCTCGACTCCCAGTTTATCCTTCATCAGCTCCATGATCATTGCTTCGTCGTGAACCGAGTATCCACCGTTGCCGTCCGGATCCAGCCGTTTGATTTGGCTTTTCGAACGGTCGCCCGGAGCCCAGAGAAAGAGAAGGGAATGACCCCCGCCGTTCGGGTTCTCGATGGTGGTCAAGCCGCGTATGCCTCCGACGTCGGTATCGGTGTCCTCGTTCAAGTCGATGATTTTTTCGTAGCTGGGACGAACCCCGTCCTGCCTCCGGAATATCGCTCCTCCTTCGGAAAACATGAGTGAACCGTTGGCTTGAACGATCCCGAGTGGTCGGGTGTGCAGAGAACCGCCTTCCGGGAACGGGAACTCCAAATGTTTGCTCCATTTGATCTTTCCCTTGCTCGATGGATCGTAAACTCCCGATATGATTCCCGGATTTCCGAGTGACAGGAAGATGCGCTCGATTCCGGTTTTCTTATCCTGATACACCTCCATGTCCCTTGGTACCCAGCGAATTCCTCCCACGCTTGAACCATGACGGATCAAGGTATGAACCCAAGCTCCCGATTCATCATCCCTCGTCCAGGAGGAGACGGCGCCTCCCCGCTCGAAATTCGCGCCCGCAGCCATGACCAGCAAGTTTTGAGGGCGGGGGAGAGGGTTGCCCGATGCATCCCGGGTAAAGGTCACGGACTTGAGGATGTTGCCTTTCATGTAGGTCAATCCGCGGTCGTTGGTTTGGCCCATGTCCAGGTCGACTTGCCATTTCTCCGCCAAGGAATCTAGTCGGAGAACCTGGGCCGATTGCTTTTGTCCGTCCGGAGGGATCACCCAGCGGGCATCTACCCAAAACCCATTGGATGCGTAGAGTTTTCCCTTGTGGGAAACAATATGCATGATCTCCGATCCACCGGCATAAACACCCTTCTTGTCAAGGTAGCCTGCATCGTAGCTCTGGGTCCAACGCGCCTTGGGGTTCTGTTCCGATCCGTTTGCCGGAACTGAGAACAGAAGCGTGAAAAGAACGAAGAACCGGATCGGGCAGGGCATGGGATACGAATGCAGGTCGGGTAAGAAATTAGCGGATGGCCGAATAATCCGTGGGCTTCATGTAAGTGGCCGCAGGAGGTTTGGCCAATCGGCCGACGCCGGAGGCTTGGGCCGCCTTTTTCCATTCCGGATCAGCAAGGAAACCCTTCCATGATTTCTTGGCCGCTTCCCGATTCTCATGCTTGATGATATAGACAAGAGTATCTTTCGAATCAGGTTCGTCGAGGGGATGCCAATAGGCCACTGACTTCATTCCGTGTTTCTCGAAAATCCTGATCGTGTGATCCCTGAAGCGGGCATCGAGCTTACCGAGTTTTCCTTCGCCCGCCTTGTAGACGCGCAACTCGAAGACGTCGTCCTTCTCTGCTTTTCCATTTTTCCAACCAGGGGAGTAACTGGTTTCCTTCATGTAAACGGAGTCAGGTCGTTGGGCCAGTATTTTTCCATCCACTTGTGATTCTCGGGCTACCTTCTTCCAGGCGGGATCCGAACCAAAGGCCTTCCATGATGCCTTGGCCGCATCCCTGCTGTTGTGCCTGATGACGTAGATCAGAGTGTTCTTCGAACTTTCCCCGTCGGTGGGTACCCAGTAGCCAACCGATTCAATTCCATGCTTTTTGAACAAGCCCACGGTGTGATCGCGGAAGCGGACATTGAGGTTGTCCAGTTTGCCGGGGTTGGTGACGTATTTTCTGAGTTCGTACACTGCTCCGGAGGCTATTTGGCCGAAAAGACAGAACAAGAGTATGGTGATTGCTTTTTTCATGGCGGCAGTTTTCGTTGGGTTGACCGGATGTGATGAAAGAATGATTCATGACTCGGAAAGAAAAGATTTCAATGACCAAAGCGAGGGCTTGGAAAATTAACCGCGTGAGTTTGATGATTCAGGGCACCTGCTTGAATCCGGTCTGGATGAGCCAAGCAGGACCTTGGGCATCGAACCGGTAAGCGCCTGAGTTCGGAGAAGTGTTCCGAATCCTCCCTTCAAAATCTTTGTCCGTCGCATATCTTGGGTTCGCAGCTCCGATCAGAATCGATCCGGATCGGGGGTAAAGATTTCGAGTCAGATCACGGATCAAATTCCCATGGCCTTTCCATTCCGCCCGTCCTAACTTTCCTCCCGCTATGCTGCCTTGCCCGGCATTGCCTGCAAAGGTCAGGTCATCCTTTCGGGGTATCTGCATCGCCACCTTGGCGTAGAAGGCGTTGTTGGCGATCAGGATCGGGCCCGAATATTTTCCCTTTGCAGGAGCGATCAGGCGAAAGGCGGTTTTGCCTTCGTTTACAACGGTGTTGTGGAGGATCTTTAAATTTCCAACCACGGCGCTCTGGTGGTCACGCGAGTAAATCCCCGTCCCTTTGCAATTGAATATCAGGTTGTTTCGGATGATGGCGTCGGCGGCCGCCTGAATGCCATTGTCCGCCGCGTTGAAGATGAGGTTGCCCTCGATTACGTTCGGCGCTTTCCCATCCGCGTCGTAGACAATGATCCCGGGATACTTCACGTCGTGGATGACGTTGTCGCGGACTAGGTTTCCCCAACTTCCGTCTTTGAGTTCGATGCCATCTCCTTGGGTGACGTTTGGTCCGTCGAGGTCATGCAGATAATTGCCCTCGATGATCCCGTGAAAGAACTGGGCCTGAGTTTTTCCGTCGGATGACGAATTGGCCCCCAAATAGAAGGCTTCGCCATGCCCACCCGTGTGGTGAACGTGGTTTCTGCGAAAAATCATACCCTCGTATAGATTACCCTCGTGGTTGCAAGTCACGGCCGGGCCTCCAACGTGATGGACGTGCAATGCCTCCAAGGTAACGAACTTGGCCATTCGGTTGCCCTGTTTGTAGATTCGAATGCCGGTCGAGCCCCCCGTGATTTCCAAACCTCTGATCGTCAGGTACTGCGTGCCGGCGAGATTGAAGGTGTTTTGGCGGGCGTCCGGTCGGCGGAATAGGACACGGGCCTGGTTGGCCGCCCGGATGACAATGGGCTTTTGTTTCGTGCCAACGTGACTGAGTTCGAGCCTGCGTTCATTCGAATAGGTGCCGGCTTCAAGAATCACTTCGTCTCCGGGGCGCAAGCCGTTGCCGTGAAGCAGGTCGAACCAATTGTCGGTTGGGCTTAGCCGATAGGTTTTGGCCTCGGCCAAAACCGAGAGCCAAAAGGCAAAGCAAAACGTAGATGCGGAACGCATGAAACGGGTCACGGGGAAAGGACCGTTCATTATTCGATACTCGGGTTCTCAAACCAGATGACTCCCCATCCCCCGTTTTCCTCGGTCGTGGCAATGTCCAAGTCCCCGTCGCCGTCCAAGTCGACCAGAAAGGCGTTGTCCATTTTCTTACGCGATTCGGGGGCGGGCAATCTCATCAGAGTATTTTTCCACTTACCTTTCTCAACCCGGGTCAGGTACCATAACTGGGCTTCGTATTCCGGGATGATCAGGATTTCAGGATAGGTCGGATCCCCGTTCATCTCGAGAATGGCAACTCCCTTGGGTTTGGGCTTTACCCTCACGCTTGCCGGTTGTTCGGGCAGGTCCACTTCAACCCTTTCGTAAACCGGAATTCCCCTGTCATTGGCGCGCAGGAATATGCGAATCTTCCCAGCTGCCTTGATCAAGTCGGGAAGACCGTCTTCATTGACGTCGCCATAGGCCGCGAACATACCGCTTGTCTGAGCGTCTATGACTTTGACCGGCCAACGTTCGGTTATCCTTTCTTTGCCGGGATTGACGTAATAAAAAAGCCCTTGTCTTCTCCGCTCCTGAACGAGGATATCGTTGTCTCCGTCGCCATCCATGTCGTTCACGAAACAACTCATTGGCCAAATTGCCTCGCCAAGTTCGTAGCGTTTCCAGTTGGTGGCTTCGTGCTTGTTTTTCTTGGGTTGCTTGTACCACGCCTTGGCCCCGACAATCAGGTCATTCAGACCGTCACCGTCAACGTCGCCGACAACCGGATTGCGGGCTTCCTGCTTGAAAAGGGTCATCTTGGTCCATTTTGCCGGGTTTCTAAGATCCTTTTTTCCGGGGTTGAAGAAGACGTGCCCGCCGTTGGCTACGTAATCGACGTCCCCATCC
>JAYOII010000296.1:0-4150 GCA_038118685.1 Opitutia bacterium | reverse complement strand
TATTCCTCTAGCGAACCATTTTTTCCTTACCAATGGTCGCTTAATAACACTGGGCAAGAGGTGAACGGCAAGAATGGGGTTTCCGGAGCAGATATTGATTGGATTAAGGCTATGGAAATTTACAAACCGAAGAAGCAAACAGGCGTTGCAGTCGTTGATTCAGGTGTTGCTCTTGGTCACCCTGAAATAGTTTTGCAATTGGGAGGCAAAGTTGCAGAGCAGAAAGGATCGAAAGGAGTGGACGACGATCGTAATGGGTTTGTTGATGATTTCGTAGGATGGGATTTTGTTGACAATGACAATTTACCCGAAGATCTCAATGGTCACGGTTCAATGGTAGCAGGTATCATTGGTGCTCACCCCAATAATGCTCTCGGTATCACTGGTGTGGCACCAGATTCCTTTATTGTGCCGCTTAGGGTATTTGATGAAACCGGAGGGGCGAGTGATGCAACAATCATAAGTGCCGCGGGTTACGCCGTCTTGAATGAGGCGAAGGTCATCAACCTGAGCCTTACCAAAGGCAATCCTTTTCATTTTCCTCTTCAAGAGGCTATTTATAATCTAGAAAAAGAATACAATACCCTTTTGATTTGTGCTGCGGGAAATGGAGGGGGCGACGGAATAGGGGATAATATTGATCAAAATCCAGTTTACCCTGCAGCTTATGATGGAAATGCAATCATCTCAGTAGCTGCAACGAATCAAAGCAATGAACTGACGCCTTTTTCAAATTATGGTTTGAAAAACGTAGATATAGCTGCCCCCGGAGACAATATTTTGGGGCCTTCTGTCTCACGAAAGAATATATATTTTGAGGGATTCGAAACTTCCACGAATTGGAAAACCGGTTCGACTTTGAATGACTACAGTCGTAACTCTTGGACTTACCATCAAGATTCATTGGGCAATAGGTGGGTTACTGATAGTAATGATTTTTTTGGGAACCCACTAAATTATGCTCCATATACTGATATTTATCTCAGGAGTCCTGTAATTTCCCTTAAGGATGTGAGGAGCCCCACAATGTTCGTGAAGGTATACCATGATCTCCCGTACAACTATTTGTACGGAACTTATGACTACCTTTTCTTTGAGATAAGCACAGATGGAGGAATATTCTGGAATTCGATTGGCTACACATACGGCTTGAGTCGACCCGGTGGCTCAATTTATAATTTTGATCTCAGTAAATTCGAAGGCTTTTCGAATGTCCTTTTCAGGTTTAGGCTCGCTTCGGATGGTGTGCTTGAGGGGGATGGCGTTTATGTCGACGATTTTTTCATAAGCGGTGTAACTGATTTCGATTATTCTGGCTCGGAGTTTAACTTTAACAGCGGGACTTCATTTTCAGCTCCAATTGTCAGTGGAGTGGCTGCCTTGATCCTCTCGCATCGACCCGACCTTCTGGTTAAGGATGTCAGGGAAATTTTGCTTCAATCGGTAACCAAAGTAAATGATTTGAGTGATAAAATAGGTTCGGGAGGAGTAGTCAACGCACACAAAGCCTTGAAGCTGGCTGAAACTTGGCGAAACTCAAGTGATAATTCCTTTAGCTTTCTTGTTTCCACAAGCTTTCGGCCTTCGCAAGAAAATCCCGGAAACATATCCGGAGGAGGCTCCTACGAAGGGGGTTCCACGGTTACCTTAACTGCTAATCCGAATTCTAATTTTACCTTTAGTCATTGGACGGGAGGAGCTAGTGGAAGTGAAAACCCATTGCAATTTACCGTGATAGCTGACACTGAAATCATCGCTCATTTTGAGAAGTCCATATCACCAACCGTGCCCCTCTGGTCTGATTCAAGTGCCCTGGGTCACGGGTGGAAATCATTTGATTGGTTTGGTTCGTTTTGGGAATCATCTACCCCTTGGATTTATCATGTTTCGCTCGGTTGGCTTTATCGTGTCGGTGATGAATTGTCCTCGCTTTGGTTTTATAATCAAAAACAAGGATGGATGTATACTTCGAGTTCGACTTTTCCACATCTTTACCTCAACGAAAACCAATCTTGGAGCTATGTTTCGGATAAGCGGATTTATAGCTATAAGACCAATTCTTGGAGTTCTCTTTGATTCGATCTGCCTTGCTTTGCTTTTAGGCTCGACCCGGAGGGGTCTTTCTTTTCTTGATGGTCAGCATGTCAGTTTCCATCGGTACGCCCTTCAAATCCACGGCCAAGAAAGTCCTCCTTTGCGGATCGGGCGAACTGGGCAAGGAAGTCGTTCTTGAGTTGCAACGCTACGGGGTCGAGGTCATTGCCCTCGATGCCTACCCGGATGCTCCCGCCATGCAGGTAGCCGACCGGGCTCACGTCGTTTCCATGCTGGACGGACCCGCTTTGAGGCAAGTGATCGAATCGGAAAAGCCCGACTTGGTCGTGCCCGAAGTCGAGGCCATCGCCACCGACGTTTTGGCCGAACTGGAAGCTTCCGGTTTCACCACCGTGATTCCGACTGCCCGGGCAACCCAGTTGACCATGAACCGCGAGGGAATCCGTAGGCTCGCCGCCGAAGAACTCGGGCTCAAAACCTCGCCTTATCGTTTTGCCGAGACCGAGGAGGAGTTCAAGGCCGCCATCGAGGAGATCGGACTGCCCTGCGTGGTCAAGCCCATCATGAGTTCCTCAGGAAAGGGGCAGAGTACGGTGCGCTCTTCCGATGAAGTCGACCATGCCTGGGAATATGCCCAAGCCGGTGGGCGGGCAGGCAAGGGGAAGGTCATTGTGGAAGGCTTCGTGGATTTTGACTATGAGATCACCCAATTGACGATCCGTCATGCCGGGGGCACCTCCTTTTGCGACCCCATCGGTCACGTTCAAGTCGATGGCGACTACCGTGAATCCTGGCAACCCCAACCGATGTCCGCCGCCGCACTCGAGGAAGCCAAGCGTTATGCCAAGGCGGTCACCGACGGACTGGGTGGTCGGGGCGTCTTCGGGGTCGAGCTTTTCATCAAAGGGGACGAAGTGCTCTTCAGCGAGGTATCTCCTCGTCCCCATGATACCGGGATGGTCACCATGATCTCTCAGGACCTTTCCCAGTTTGCTTTGCATGCCCGGGCCATTCTGGGTTTGCCGATCCCGAGCATCCGCCAATTCGGACCCTCCGCCAGCTCGGTCATTCTCGTGGAGGGGGCATCCGAGGAGGTTTCCTTCGGCAACCTCGACCAAGCTCTTGCCGAAGAAGACACCCAACTCCGGCTTTTCGGCAAACCACAGGTAAGCGGACAGCGTCGCATGGGGGTAGGCTTGGCCCGCGGAGATTCCATCGAGCAGGCCCGGGACAAAGCCAATGCGGTGAGCTCCGCCGTATCGGTCGATCTATGAGACAACACGGTCCTTCCAAAGAGGACCGAAAGTTATAATGGCAATAATTCTCCCCCCCAAGTAAATTCGGGAAATGAAAAAGATTCTCATCTTATTTTCTCTGATTGCCTTGGCAACCGCTTGCTCCGAATCCGCCAACCTTACCGAGCAAGACGGGTCGGCGGTGCTCAAGGCTGAAGATCTGGCTCTTTGGATGGAGGGATTTGTCCCCGACCCGACCAAGGAATCATTGGTCAAGACCAAGGAGTTCGATAACTCCTACGACATTGAATACACTTATGAGGATCAGGACGGTGATGCCCCCCTTTACCTTTATCATTCGATTTCCGTACAACCCTCTTCGTCCGACGCGGTAATCGTTCACAAGGCGATGGATTTTGGCACTTGGATTGGTTCGGGTGAAACCAAATTGGTCACCCGCAACGACCTTTTCAGTTGGGGTGACGAATCTGAGTTTTGTCTTTGGAAGACTGAATCAGGTGATGTCTTCGGCAATTATTTTAGTGCTCGAAAAGGCAAGAAGGTCGTCTTGATTGCGATTTCCGGAATCTATTTTGACGAACCGGAGGTCATCGAAGAGCTTTTGAACAAGAGCTTCGAAGCAATCGAACGCCTTCCCGTTCCCTAGGATCTTCGTACGACTTTCTATTTTTTGGATTCGGGCCCGGATGATTGATTCCCGAGTTCCGTCTCCGTGGGAAGGGGGGGAGGGGGTTGGGTCGTTTGCTTGTCCGGTTTGTTTGCGGGTTGTCGGGCGTTGTGGACAAACCCGGATCCATTACTGGAGGCCCCCGTGGCCCGGTCGCTTGTAAACAAAAACG
>JAYOII010000295.1:0-4150 GCA_038118685.1 Opitutia bacterium | reverse complement strand
CCCGGCACCTTGACCGCGGAAGGTCCCATGACGGCGCCGTCCCTGACCGACCAGTCCTTCATCTCCGAAGCCGACCAACCGGTCAAGTCCTTACCGTTGAAGAAGGAAACGTCGCGTTGAGGTCTCGGCACCCAGCCGCCCGGTTGGTAAGTGGCGGTTTCCTGGGTTTCGGCGTACCATGCCTTGAGCTGCTTGAGCATGGCGGCGGCCCGCTTCGGTTCCTTTTCAGCCAGGTTGTCTTCCTCGCCCAGGTCCTTGTCCAAGCGGAACAACTCGATTCGTTCGTTGGCAAAGGTGCCGGGCTTGGCCTTGGGGTGTTGCACGACCAGTTTCCAGTTACCGTCGCGAAGGGCCTCGCTACGGGCGCCGTTGTTGGAAAGCGAGCCCCAGTAGAGCGGCCGGGCGGGCAAAGTTTTTTGCTCGAAGAGGACAGGCGACAGGTCGACACCGTCGAGGGCCCGATTCTTCGGTTTTTCGATACCGGCCACCGACAGGATGGTCGGCATGACGTCGAGGGTAATGGACAAGGCATCGGTGGAGGTCCCGGGCTTTATCCTGCCCGGCCACCAGGCAATGGCGGGGACGCGGGTACCGCCCTCGTAGACGGAGCCCTTGTGACCACGATGAGAGGGATGACCAGTGTTGGTCCTCGGGGCATCTCCGTTGTCGGAAAAGAAGAAGAACAAAGTGTTCTTCTCGAGTCCAAGTTCCACCAACTTGGCCCGGACCTGCTCGACCCCCTTGTCCATCTCGAGGATCATTTGCTTCATGGCTTCGGCGTAGGGGGTGATACGCTTTCGGGCCCCCGGCCCGCGCTGAATGGGATCGCTGGGACCTTGGACGGGAGAATGGGGAGACTCGTGGGCAACGTAGAGACAAAATGGCTTGTCCTTGTTTTGCTCGAGGAATTCCAAAGCGTACTTGTTGATGAGGTGGGTGGTGTAGCCCTTTTCCGGGGTCTCCTTGCGCCCGTGCCACCAGTCGTGCTTCATGTGGTCGCCCCAGTGGTTGATATAATCGACGTTCCCACTGTGATAGCCCATGAAGTAATCGAAGCCGTGGTTTTGCGGATGATAACTCGGATTCTCGCCCGCATAGCCCAGATGCCACTTTCCCACCAAGCCGGTGGCATAATCGGCTTCCTTGAACAGCTCCGCGAAGGTGATCTCGGACTTCTGCAAGCCCTTGCGGTGCTCGGGGTGGTCGGATCGCGGATGAATGACCGCTTCGATGCCCACCCGTTGCTGGTAACGCCCCGTGAGCAAGCCGGCCCGGGTGGACGAACACACCGTGCCGCTGCTGTGAAAATCGGTGAAGAGCATACCCTCGCGGGCCAAACGGTCCATGCCCGGCGTCTTGTAATGAGGATTGCCGTAAGGAGCAATGGATGGGCCCGCAAACCCCATGTCGTCGACCATCATAATCACGAAGTTGGGCTTCGATTCGGCTGCCCCGACCAAGGGCAACAAAGTGGCAAACAAGCCGAGAGCAAAGGGCGTTCTTATTTTCATTGGGTGTATCTTTTTGGTAAAAACCAGAGAAATGATGAAATCGCCGTTGGTTTGGCGCTCATTTCGGGGAGCCGGAGTTTTTCAGGGTGGAGAGATACTTGATCAAGTCACGGAGTTCGGCCCGGGTAAGGGAATCGGTCAGGCTCGGAGGCATGACGGTCTGGGCCTTGGAACGGCTGGCGAGATTTCTTGACGGCACGACCACGACTTCCCCACTGGCAAGATCGCGCACACTGACCGCCCTCCTGTCGGCGGCTTGCAGGAAACCACTGTGAATTCGCCCGTCTTTGGTGGTTATGGTGACCGTCTCGTAGCCCTCCTTGATTTGGCGGGCGGGCCAGAGCACCGACTCGACGATGAGATCGGTCGGCAAACCGGCGGCCAAGGCCGAGAGGTTGGGCCCCTTGACAGGTCCGAGGGCACCGGCGATCCCGTCCACCTCGTGGCAAGCCACGCAACTCAAGGCAGGTAGTTGAAAGATTTTCTTTCCCTTGGCGGCATCTCCTTGGGCAAGGGATTCCTTCGCGAGGGCCGCGACGTAGTCCGAATTATAGGCGGGGGTAGCGCCTTGCACCCCGATGACGTCATTGAGGGCCTTGACCAGGTTCGGCTCGTTTCGTCCGGCTTCGTTCAACCAGCGCCGAATTAGTTTCGCCACGTCGACCGGTAGCTTCTTCTTGCCCATGGCATCGGCCAGAGCATTGGCTCCTTCGCTGCGCTGCAGAAGAGCGCTTAACAACACATCCATGTCATCCGCCTTGACTTGAGCCATAAGGGCGGTGGCCAATTGAGCGGATCGGGGCAAGTCACGTTGGGCCAAGCCACCGAGAGCAGCGGCTCGGATGGAAGGCGTCTCCTTCAAGGAGGCCAAGGAGGCCAGCGTCTCCACCATGGAATCTCCTTTGAAAGAACCAAGGGCTTGAGCGGCGGCCAAACGAACGGGCTCCGCTTCATTGCGAGCGGTAGCAAGGCCTCGAATGGTTTCCCCATGGGCCTGCAGTTTCCACAAAGCGCAGAGCTCAATGGCCTCGGTCCGTACCGCATTGTCTTGATGGGCCAAGGACGGACCGATCAACTGCACGGCATTGGCGGGTGCCACCAGGCTGCGTTCGCGGGCGGAGGTGGCAAGGGCGCGCAAAACTTCCGGTTGGTCGGCTCCCAACTGAAGGGCCAATCCGGAATCGGCTTGGCTGCCTATGCTGGCGAGGAGGGCGACCAAGGTGGTTCGGCGCTCGGCAGGAAGCCCCTTGTCGGCCAGTTGTTGACGCACCACTCCGGCAACGTCGGCGCCACCGCCCACGCTGACTACCTTGACCAAGTGGGACGGTTTGGCGAAGGCCAAGCTTCCATCGACAAGGGCGGCCTTCCATTGGGAAGCCAAGGCATGAACGGTTTGGGTAAAGGCGAAATTGATGAAGCGGTCGGTCGGACCGTCTGCGGCTTGGGCAGCGACCTCCATGGCCTCCGCTTGGCGTACGTCGCTGACCGCCACGACTGCTTCAAGGCGCACGCGAGGATGCTCGTCCGCAGCGCTTTGCTTCAAACGGGCCAAGGGGTCATCCAAGCGGTCATGCCAGCGACCGGCCACCCGTGTGGCATAGGCGCGGGCCAAGTAGTTCTTTGCCTTGAGAAGGCGGTCGAGCAAGGGACGGTTCACCACCTCATGCGATTCGTACACCCCGATGGCCTCGAAGAGCTTGTGCTCGAGGTACGGATCATCGGGCTTCAGAGCATCGATCCATTTTTGAATGGCGGCAAGGGCCTCGGCTTTCGGCAAGTCCATCAAGCGCAGCTTGGCCAGTTGACGCGTGCGGCGTACGGGATCGGCCAATTGCCCGCACAATTGATCGGCGTTCATCTTGGCCAAGGGCGGTTGCTTATGGAGCGGCCGCCCCTTGGCGGTGATGCGCCAGATGCGGCCATGGGTCTTGTCGCGGTTGGGGTGGCGGAGCGATGCTTGGTAATGCCCGATGATCGGGTTGAACCAGTCGGCGAGGTAGATTGCCCCGTCGGGTCCCATGTTCAAATCGACGGGACGGAAGGCGTTATGAGAGGACGTGAGAAGCGGTTCCAAGGTTTGCAACCTGTGGCCGGCTCCGTCGATGGCTGGGCGCAGACGCGCGAGGTTACGCGCGTAATAGCCGGCGATGAGGAAGTCGCCCTGCAGGTCGTCGGGGAGGTGGGGAGAGTCGACGATCTCGATGCACATCGACTTGATCTTGGTCTTCCCTATGGTCATGGCTCCTCCCCAAAAGCCTCCGCCGATATGGTCGGTGTGCACCAAACTGGGCAGCAGTTCGCTGACACCGGTGCCGTTGCTCTTGATGAACGCTTCACCCCAGTCTCCAAAGGCATATCCCCATGGGTTGCCACCACCCGAGGTACGGCGGTAGGCGTGCAATTGGCGACGCAACGGACGCAGTCGCCAAGAACCGTGTTCGTCGAGACGGGCGATGCCCCACGGTGTCTGCACGCGGGAGAAGCAATGAAGACCCTGACAGAAGAACAGTTCGCCCCCCGGGCTCCAGGTCAGGGAATTGATATTTTGGTGGGTGTCGCCGGTGCCGAATCCGGTGAACAATACCTCGCTCTGATCCGCCTTGCCGTCGCCATCGGTATCACGCAAATGCATGAGATCG
>JAYOII010000294.1:0-4175 GCA_038118685.1 Opitutia bacterium | reverse complement strand
GTAGTCGGCTAAGCCTGGTTGGACATAGAGAGGACCCTCGATGCTTTGGTCATTGAATGCGATGGTAGCGATCGGCGCTTTTTGTCTTCCGTCGGCAAAATTCGCATTGTCGGGAGCAATCTGGCCTTGTTTGTTGAGCATGGTGGGCTCAGGAATAAGCCCGAGGTCAGGATTTTCCGCCTGCAGAGATTTTGCCAGTTTCGGACTGATCAGAATAGCGTTGTCCCATGTGAGCTTGGTTATGGGGTTAGGGCATTCCTGCATCCAACCGTTGTTGACGTATCTGCCGTCCCAAGCGTGAAAATCCGGTAAAATGAGGAGGTCCAAGTTGTCCGGCCCGGTAAGGTTCGTCTCCGAATCGAGATCCTTGAAATAGTCGGCAAGCTCAATGGTTTTGGTATGCGAAGAGGGTTTCTGGAAGTGAACGCCTAAACGAAGGAAATCATCGAAAGGCTTTGCACCGTCCAAGTCCGAGTGCAGAGCCTTGACCAGTTCGTGGGGTGATTGAGCTGAACCAAGGAGGGCAAGGATCAACTCGAGATCTGAAGC
This sequence comes from Opitutia bacterium, assembly GCA_038118685.1. Lineage (GTDB taxonomy): Bacteria > Verrucomicrobiota > Verrucomicrobiia > Opitutales > Seribacteraceae > Seribacter. The sequence continues at coordinate 3,626 of JAYOII010000294.1, read as the reverse complement.
AGTATCGAAGAGAGGAGCGATGAGGGGTTGGACTGGAACGATTGCCTTTTGGTCCCAAGTTCCGCCTAAATCCCAACTCTCCAAATAGTGAGATTGACCGATATGAAGGTCGGAAAATTCAGACGACTCGTCGATAGAGTGCCCAATGCGGGCTACCTTCTTGAGTTTGTTGGTTTTACGCAGATTTTCCCAGTCAACGAACGAGTCGGTCAGAAAGATTGGATTTCCACCTAGAATTATAAGTTTGTCGATTTCTTCATCGACGATCTTTTGGCGAAGCTCCGATACGCCTTCGGCAGCATTCTCCGTGGTGAGATAGCGGATCGTTTTTCCGATAGCTCCGAGCTCTTGATTGATGAGGAAAGTTGCGACTTGGACTTCTTCTGGAAGATGGCTACCGGCTAAGGCGACGGATTGGGAGGGCTTGGCGCAAAGATCCGCAACGCATGCTTGGATCCACTCGCGATGGACTTCGACGCTCTTGCCTAACTCTTTGAGACGATTGACAAGAACTTTATCCGATTTGCGAACAGAAAGGACTTCGGCTGCGAGTAGGAAGGTGAATGCCGGGATTTGTGAAGGATCGATGCGCAGGCGGTGGTCGGCGACTCCTCCGGTGATAGTCATGTCGGATTCTACGGAGTAGAGCCGGTTCATTTTCTTGGCATCTGATGGACTTGAGACCTTGCGTCCGCCCATGAAAGAGCGAGTGTTGGCAAGAGAATAGGGTTCGCGGGACCCAAGAAAGTCTGAATCAAGAGAAAGAACCCGATGAGCTTTAGCGAGATCGGGGATAGCTCGCAATCCTCCCGATTCAAGTCCCACTCCTTGTGCGAGAAGTGTTTCGGCACGCCGAAGATCGATGGCTTCGTGCTCAAACCAGTGAATGTCTTTGGACTCGAGTTGAGCAACTAACTTGGATCTGGCCGAAGAAAAGGATTTGTCCGCCAAAATAGCCAACTTGCCTTCCTTGCCCCATTGGGCTACCTCGTTGATCAAAGATTCGGTGCCGACGGAGGACCATGTTACGAGGCCATCCTTGTTGTCGTCCTTTCGAAAGCTGCCCATGGCTCGGTCTGGATCGTAGAGATCTAGGACACTTGCTTGAGCATACACGTCGGTGCTTCCACCGAAAGAAAGATAACTGGGGTTGCCTTCGATTTTAGTAGGACGCCCTGAATGGCTCTCCACCACAAGGGGAAGATTGCCGTGAGGTGAGGGCATGGATGAAGCGTAATAATTGGGGACTCCGGGGATCAGCTCTTCGGGGCTTTTGCCATAGGGCATGATGGCTTGCTCGGGGCGACGGCAACCGGTCATGCCCAAACCGGCCAAACCAAAGGATGCGGCCATGATTTTCATGAAGCCTCTCCTCTCGAAACCCTGCAAAAAACTAGCACCCTGAGGGAATTCGTCTTGGATCCATTCGTTAAAGCCGGGGGTTTCGGCTAAAGCATCGAGACTTTTCCAATATTTTAGGCCCGTCTCCATGGATTCCTGCGTTCCTAGTTCTGGGTTTTCCTTAATCATCGGTGGCAAGTGGTGCAGCTGACGCCGGCATTAACGTTCCATTTGTTTTTGATCTCGGAGCCTATGACGTCCGCATGGATACGCTCGAGGTCGGTTTCATCGGAGTCGGAGGTTCCCAGAGCATGATCGACGACCCATGACAAGTTGGTGACCTCGCTCATCGGGCGAAGGGCGTCTTGAGGGTTGCGATGGCATTCCAGACAGAAAGACATGCTGAGGGATTTGTCGTGGTGAACCTCCTCCATTTGGTCAATTCGGCCGTGACACTCTACGCAGCTAACGCCACGGTTGACGTGGATGGCATGGTTGAAATAAACGTAGTCGGGAGTTTTGTGAATTCTGACCCAAGGTACGGATGGACGATTGAGAATGCCATCTCCGTTTACATCCTCTTCAGCGGAAAGCTTGCCGTCTTTGTCCGTGTCCTCTCCGTAGTAGGAAGAACGAACGGGTTCGAGCAACGGGGAGTCGGATTTGACCGCTTTGTGACAAGACATGCACACGTTGGCCGAGGGAATGCCTGCGTGAGCCGATTTGTCGACGGAAGTGTGGCAATATCTGCAATCAAGGCCGAGTTGGCCAGCGTGGAACTCGTGGTTGTAGGATACGGGTTGGGTGGGTTGATAGCCTACTCGCGTGTATTTGGGGGTAGCATAGTAAGTGATGCCGGCAACAACGGCTCCACCGGTCATGCCCAAGGCAATGATCAGCTTGATTGGTACGGTGTTGACCCAGCGAGGAAAAATATTACGCATGAGATGAACGATGCTTAATCCAGAGGGCGGATCGGCCTAACCCGAAAGCGGGGAACGTAAAATCTTCCGTCTTGGCGGGAAGACAAACGCCGATTCGGGCAAGGGCGATTTGGCATTACTGAAAGATAACAGGATTGAAACCACGCTTAGATTACTATTTTTCATCTTTTGTTCTGACAACATCAAAGAAATCGCGAAGTCAGTATTAATAAAACTTAATTCAACCTATTAGAAGTTTTTCGTGGGTCCTGCGCCAAAAACATAACCAAGCCCTTGCTCAATTGATTCAAAAGCTGTGAAAACCATATCTGAAAGAGCGGATGTCGTCGTGGTGGGCGGGGGGGTTGCCGGACTATGCGCCGCTATGACGGCTGCCCGCAACGGCGCGACGGTGAAATTGATCGAGACGAGAAACTTTCTCGGTGGGCGGATAGGCGATGGGGTTCGTTTTCCCTTTGATCAGCCCGGTGGAGCGAATTTCATTTATCGCAGAGAGTCCGGCATACTGGACGAATTGTTTTTAAGGGTTCTTTCTGAAAACCGGGAAGGCAATTATGCCGGTCAAAATCGAGCGCTGATGAATTGGGTTTCCGAGCAGGACAGACTGGAAGTGTTTCTTGGCGCTCAGGTTTTTGAGGTTTCCTTGGGCAAAGGAGAAACGAGGATCGAGTCCGTTTTGTCCATTTCAGAGGGATTGGGATGCCGGATTCTCTTCCGTGGCCAATACTTTGTCGACTGCACCGGAAACGGGGCTTTGGCCCAGATGGCCAAGGCAGTGGGTGAGTCAGGCATTGATTTGACGGAATACTCGGAAGACGGTTCTCCTCAATCGATCGAGGCCCGTTTTGCCACGAGCATGAGAATTGGGCAAAGCTCCGAGGAGGTTCCGTTCGAATGTCCGCCTTGGGTCCGCCTGAAATGGGAAGACAACCACCTTTCGGCAAAGCTTGACCTTCTTGAGTCTCTGGACCGAAGTTTGCTCGGAGACCATAATCTCGAGTGGGTCAATCAAATGGCCCCCGAAATCAGTCCCAGTTCGGGGGATATCGTGTGGGCCGCTTGGGATTTCCTCAAAAACCGCTCCCCGCTGGTCGAGCGCGCGGCCCGGTTGGTCGTTGAGGATTTCTCGGCCATTCCTTTGAGCCAGGACGGTTTTCGTGCGAAAGGGGATTTCGTTCTCAATCCACATGACATGGAGTCGGGCAGAACTTATCCAGATTCGGTTGCCCTCGGTCGATCGCCTTTGGATCTCGAAGGCGCCATGTTATGCTCGATGCGGGGCAAAGTTGCCCTGCCCCACCCTTTTGAAATCCCTTTGCGTTGCCTGTACTCCAAATCCGT
>JAYOII010000293.1:0-4198 GCA_038118685.1 Opitutia bacterium | reverse complement strand
ATGGTTCCTTGGGTAACTTCATAAAATTCCGTCTCAAGCGGTCGCCCACGGAAAGATCCTCCTGTTTTCGAAACAACGATGGCATCCGCTCTGACGTCGTAGGTCCAATTCACCGTTTCAGTCAGGAATTGGATCATTTGCCCCAAAGGCATGGAGTTCAGGGTAATGGTAACGTTCGGAGGTTCCTCCCCTTCGACCAAAAGCGGGATGATATTGACCCCTTTCTTAGCGGGGTCCGGTTCGGTCAAATCGAAGGCTCTGGCCTGCCTTTGCAGCTCGGTCAAAACCTCCGGCAATGGAGACTCGAAGAATTGAACGCCCGGTACCTGAATAATCTTAAGCTTTTCCTCGATTTTACTTGGGCCTTCCTGCACTTTCTCAACCTCTTCGATTTGTCGGTCGAAAACCTTGGGCCTCTCCCATTCGCGTTCGATTTCCTCAAGCATTTCCTGCCTAGTTTTCAGGTATCCCAAATAGCTCTCCTCCTGTCTCATCATGGCAATTCTTCGAAGCATTTCCTTCGCTTCGTAGTTTTCCGAAAACCGGGTTTCGATGGTTCGATAGGTTTCGGTTGCTCCTGTTAGATCACCGTTGATAAATTGCACTTTTGCCCTCATCAGAAGTTCATTCAGGTTTTCCCGGTCATCTTTCCATTCCGGAGAAAACTCGCTTATGTCACGCCTGTACGGATTGGCCTTGTCTTTCTTGATCCGTTCTTCCATGCGGATACCTTTGTTCAGCTCCTGTTCAATCGCTTTTTCCCCCTTGGTTTCCTTCAGTCCCGGCCTACCGAAGGTCAAGGTATCTCCCTGAATGTCACGATCCTGATAGAAACCGGTTCTGAACGCATCCAAGTATTGATTGGCCAATTCCCAATTCTTTTCCTTGCGAGCATCCTCGGCTTTTTCCAAATTGATTTCATTCTTGAGAAGAGAGGCTTGTAGGATTACAGGCCAAGTTCGCGTATTGGGCTCAAGAAAATTCTTTATTTTGAAAAGGGCTTCGTTCGCCTTGTCGTATTCCTTCTTCTTAATGTCTCCTCTGGCCCGGGACAACATTTCCTCGGCCAATTCAGCCTGCTCTTCCTGCTTTTGCCTAGCCTTCTCCATCTCCGCATCGAAATCCGTCTCCTCATCGATGCCCAAGGTATCCGATTCGGTTTTTCTGCGAGCCTCTTCGATCTGTTGGTACTCGGCTACGAAACCCTGTACTTCACCCACCTGTCCTTTGAGCATAGCCTCACCCATTTTGTACCACGTGATCTGCTGCTTCGTTTTGTAAAGGTCGCTGATAAGGGCAATGCTCGAAACATTGGCTGGCAAGATTTCCAATGCCTCGTCGATTTGCGATACAGCCAAATCGTATTGCCCATCGCTCCCATCCTTTCTTGCTTTTGCCAAAAGCAGTTCCGCACGCCTCATTGCCGAGCCCATCTTTGCCTTCTCGGCTTCCATCAACCGCTCGAAGTCCGGCTTGGCATCATCTTCAGGCAGACCCGCCTTGGCCCGAATTTCCGCAAGATCCTTTTTCGCCTTGTCCAACTCTTCCACAAGTTTTCCGACCAAAGAAACATCCTGATTTCCTTGGTTTTGCAAGAGCACTTCTCTTTTCTGCCTGCGGTACTCAAGGTCCTCTTGAACGTTTTCCCGGTAGCGTGCAAGCAATTGGCTCGCCAGCGAAAAATTCTTGTCTTTCATCGCTTGGTTTGCCCTTTTGAAATAAAGTTGCGTCTCCTCTTTGCGGATTTGGCGAAGATAAAAACTGTTTTCCTCCGTGCGGGAAATTTTTTCCAAGGCCCGACCCGCCAAAGATTGGGCGGAGTCCAATTCTCCATTTTTCGAAAGGTCGCGAATGTCATCCAACAAGCGAACCAAGTTGGTGTCCGGACCCAAGTTGTAAATCGTTCCGGGATCCGCGATGGGCTGTACGGGCGGCGGCAGACTTTGGACGGGGATTCCGTTTTTCTTTGGTTGGGGCAGGTTTTCGGCTGGAACTTCCCCGGTAATGGTTGGGGCGGGTTGAGGCAAATCAAAGGGCGCCGGGTCCTGGCCCAACAACGATCCTTTTCCATTGCTTAGAAAAAGGATCGTGCATCCGAAAACCTGAAGGAATAATCTGATTTCTGACATGAGGGGGGCAGGACTTTTATCAAGAGTTATTTAATCTTTTGATTCCATACAAACATGGCAAGGCGTCAATCCAATAACGTCGTGCTCAAATTGAAGTTCGAGGAGTCGGAGATTTCAGCATTCTGCCAAGCGGTCAGGCCCGCTTGCAATAGCTGGGTTCCAAGGGGACAAGGTTTTCCCAAACGACAAAGTGTCGCAGGTTTCCATGCAGTCTGACCTGCAATACTAAGGTAATGAAAGTTTTTCGGTGCGCGGACCGTTCGGCGGAGGGCCGTGCTTTTCGATCAACAAGCTTTTTTCCTCCACGTTAATTTCCCTGATGAGATACTTCCTCGAGCCAAATTCCAATGTTTTCCCCACATCCTTGTCCGTAAGAATAATCTGCTCACTTGGTCCGTCCAGGCTGAAACTTAACTCAATCTTGTTTTCTCCGGCAAAAACTTCCTGCATAAGACTGTTTATCTCGAACGGGTTGCCTCCTAGTTTGTAATCTTGGACCAAAGCCCGACCGACCGGTCTGACCCCACCGGTCTTTTCGTCCTTTAGCTGCACAACCCTGAAAACCGTAACCATAAGAAGTTTGTTCTCGTCATCTTGAGTGGTTTTGATCAAAGAAGAGCTTCCCGGTTTTCCGTTCGTATTAATCCGGTATGGTACTCCGGGTTCCATCCTGGTTCTGGGATTAAGCCTCTTTTCTTTGATTCCGGGGTCCGTGTCCTCGAAAAAAGGCGCGGTATTTGAAAACCCTCTCATTTTGTAACGGTAGGGTTTTTTCTGAAAACTCCGCAGGGAAAGCCCGAACTCTTCCGTTTTGCGAACTTCCGCTTTTTCGGGAAGAGAGGTGGTCAAATTGCCGTCGATCAAATAAATGATCGGGGGAGTAAAGAGGTCGTATATGGAATCACCGGATTCTTCCGCCGGTTTGGTCCAGCGAACACGCTCGGTCTGAGATTGGTTATGATCGACTCTCTCGCCCGCTAGTGGTTGATGAAAAGAAGGGCGCCACTCTTCGGAATCAAACTCTTCGATAGGTTCGTCAAAGGCAAGCAGTCTCTCGCCCAATAGATAATTAACTTGGGCAAAAGGAATGTTGGTTGAACCCCTACCCTCTTCGTTCGCTATTTCAAGAGATGCTCTGCTTTTTTTCCAATCATCATCCAAAACAACATCCATCCCCGAAACAAGCCTGCCGGTAATTTCCGTGTTGCCATAGCCCACCGTCAACCTGCTCCTGCTTTCCAAAATAATTTTTTGAATTGGAAACGCCTTTGCATCATTTTCATCCTCGATTGAAACAAAAGTTATGGTATCTCCGGGCATCAAACCGTTTTCCTTGGATAACTCAAGAGTTTGCAAACCCGCTTCGTTCTCTCCAAAAACAAAACTTTCTCCGGAGCTTACGCCAAAGGGCTCTACTGAGTCGCCATCGGAGAACATCGAGGAGAGCATGGGCAAGAACAGTCCGAAGGTAAGCGCGGTCAAAGCGCTTATCAGCAAAATGAATTTTTCATAATGCGATTTAAGCATCTTCGGATTTTTTCAGGAATTCAATCAGGGGCTTGATAAGATTCTCATGTCCCGCTTTCAAAAGAAATTCACCGAGCAGTTCCTCGTCGTAATTGTCTATGCGAACGGCACCGCGAAAAAATTCATCGGGATTTCGGTTCACCGAGGAGACGTACTCAATCAAAAAGGTAAATTTTGACCGGACGTTTTGTACAACCGGTACTTCGGTTTCGTCGGTTTCAGAAGCTTCGCCGGGAAAAACCGGTTCAAACGAAGGAGCGGCGGCAAAGGCATTGGATGCGGATTCCCGCTCAACAATCAAGTTCCTTATGAAGTAAGGGGGGCGCAATGAGTTCAAAAAGGTTCGGGCATGAGAAGTATGCCCAATGAAGCAAACTTCGAAACAAAGGCTTTCCACGTCGATGTTTGATTTCAACAAAACGGAATTGTAGTCAGAAAGGTCTATTTGGTCCGGGCCGATGTTGGAGTCATCCGTGCGACCAACGGATTCTCTCGTCAAATGAACCAATTCAGCCGGATGTTCGTCCGTGACCGTCTCGCAT
>JAYOII010000292.1:0-4206 GCA_038118685.1 Opitutia bacterium | reverse complement strand
CTAACCGGATCCACTTTGGCGATGAATGCTCTTCTCTTCCTTTTGGCCGGAGCACCCGTGGGAATCCTCGGTTGCTTGTATTTGGGCCAAATCAACAAGAGAAAATTATCGGCCCTCCGAGATGAGAAAACTCGACTCCAAAAGGAGAAGGAAATCATCGTCGAATTCATGCACAACCTGGCCGTGGCCATCGGAGAAGGAGTGGCCCGCAAGGACTTGTACCAGCGAATCGTACACACAGCGGTGATGACGACAGGGGCCATGAGCGCCTGTGTTTACGAAAAGCTCGATAACGGCAAACTCCGGGGAATTGCGACGGAGGGGCTTTTCCCTCCCCAACGGCGAATGAAGGAGTCGCTCGGCGAAGAAGAATCGACCCGGGCAAGTTTTTTGGAGAAAGTTCTCAGTTCGGAAATTTTGGAGGAAGGGGAGGGCATCGTCGGAGAAGTGGCGAAGACTGGAAAACCGGTTTTCGTAGCCAACGCCCAATCCGATCCGCGAATCGTCCGGCACCCGGATCCGGCGCTGGCTGTTCGATCCATGGTCTACTCTCCTCTCATTCACGATGATTCGGTCTTGGGTGTTCTGGTAGTCGCAAATCCTGCCAGCGGTCTCACTTTCTCCGAAATGGATTTGTCGCTTGTGAACTCATTGGCCGAACAAAGCGCGCTGGCAATCAAGAATTCGGACGCCATGAATTTACGCCTTGAAAAATCACGCATGGATTCCGACCTCGGATTGGCCAAGGAGGTTCAAGAGCTTTTCCTCGCCCAGAAATCTCCCGAATCCAAAGGTTTGGAAGTCGACGCTCAATATCTGCCATCCTCCCAAGTCGGAGGTGACTTTTATGATTTTTACAAGCTCTCTTCGACTAAGTTCGGGGTCTGCATCGCAGACGTTTCCGGAAAAGGCGTTCCCGCCTCCCTTCTGATGGCCATTTGCCAAACCAACCTCCGTCACTACGTGAGCAAAACGCGACCGCCCTCCGCCGTCCTGAAGAAACTGAACTTGGATTTGGAAAAACGCATCAGGGAAGATATGTTCATCACCCTTTTCCTCGCCATCATCGACACACAGGCAAACACCGCTACCTATGCCCGGGCGGGCCACGAACCCGCTCTTTTGGCAAAGCAGGGGGAAGGCGACGAAATCTCAATAGACAAGCTTCATGGCAACGGAATGGCCCTCGGAATGGTTCCTTCGGAATTTTTTGACGAAACCATCGAGGACAAAGTCGTGCCTTTCGAGAAGGGAAACGTAATGGTTTTGTTTACCGATGGAGTTACGGAAGCCGAGAACGAAGACCGTGAGGAATTCGGTCTAGGCAGGCTCAGCGAAAAACTTTCGGCGAGGATACGCTTGAAGCCGAATGAATTCAACCGCAGGCTGCTTTCCGACCTGGATGAGTTTTCGTCCGCCTCTCACGACAGGGACGACGTCACGATCGTTACCCTCAAAAGAGTCTGACCAAACGGAGGGTCACTCGAGCTTGCCCTCGTCAAAATCAATTACGTCGGCAAAGGAACGCAGATCCTGCCGTTGCCCGGCTCCCAAATCCGCCTTGATTTCCTCGAGCTTGTCCAAAGCCATGTCCGACATCCCCATTTGGACCACTTTTCGATTCCACGCGTGCACCTTCAGATCCTTTGGAAACAAGCCGGCAAGTTTCTCATCAAGTTCCGATTCAGAGGGACATTCCTTGACGCATTCAATGATTTCCGCCGGTTCGACCCCGAGATGGAGGCACAAAAAGCCATCGAAGCCCTTGGTGAAATTTCTTTGGTAACTGGCAGGCAATTTCCCCTCAAGGTGCTTTCGTATCTTGGCCAAAAAGCGGGGCAAGTGAAGAAGTCCGCATGGGTGAGGCTGATAGGGGGAAGGCAGATCGAGCAGAATGGCTCCTGTCGGACCTTCGGTAATATTGTCGTCGGTGTTTGTCAAAGTGATGAAATTCGGTTTTGTAAGAATGTTCATTAACCATTGTGAAAGAAAGTAAAAACAAAAAAGTGATCCGGAGGGTGGGAACCTACCTTATGGAACATAAGCTTCTTTTCGCCCTTACGCTTGGTTTGGCCTGCGGGATGACCCTTCTTTCCGTAGCCGTTCCTTCCGTGATCCAAAAAGTACTGGATGAAATTTTCAAGGAGGGACTGGGGGACGGTGGTTTTTTGGCCAAGGGTCTAGGAGTGATTGCCGCCCTCTTTCTCCTCAAGGAAACCCTCAATTGCCTCAGGATCCGCGTAAACAACAACCTTGAGCAAAAGGTAATCTTCAAACTTCGCAAGGACTTGCACGACAAACTGCTCGATTTGCCGATCAGCTTTTACGACCGACGCAAGAGCGGAGACATTTCCTCACGAGTCGTGGAAGACGTTCAAAGTGTTGAACGGGCGATCCTTGATGGGACCGAGCAGGGGGTCATTGCCGTCCTGACTTTGATCGGGGTAACGATCATGATGTTCGTTCAGGAACCGCGTCTGGCCTTTTTGGTGTTTTTGCCTCTTCCCGTTCTTGCCGTCATGGCCTTTCGCTATTCCAAGGTTTCCAAGCGAAACTGGCGATTGGTGCGGGAAGCCTCGGGCGATCTTAATTCCATTTTGGTCGAGGACATTCAAGGCAACCGCCTGATTCATGCCTTCGCCCTTCAAGAAAGGGAAAAATCCCGCTTCCACAAAATTGGCAAGGAGGTCGAAAAAAGATCCTTGCAAGCAATGTACAGGTGGTCGGTGCAAGGCCCGGGGGCAAGCTTCACTTCCTCCCTTGGCATTCTTGCCGTCGTCGGGATGGGGGCATATCTGCTTGAAACGGACCCCAATTTTACGACTGGTCAATTTTTCGCCTTTCTTCTTTACGCAAACATGTTTTATGAGCCGGTCAGACAGTTGGTATCGATCAACAACCTGGTTTCCGCCGGGAAAGCTTCGGGCGAAAGGGTCTTTGAGATTTTGGATGCGGAAGTACGAATCAAAGACCCTGGGCAAGCTAGGTCCTTCCCCTCTTCCGATCACACCATTGACTTTCAGTCCGTTTCTTTTTCTTACGACACCAGAGCTTCCATTGTTACCAATCTTGATTTCCGACTCGAACACGGTTCCACGACTGCATTGGTCGGACCGACCGGAGCAGGCAAAAGCACGATAGCCAATCTAATTCTGAGATACTACGACGTGAAACAAGGTTCGGTCCGGATCGGGGGCGAGGACGTTCGCGAATTACGACTGAACGATTTGCGTTCCCAAATCGGCATGGTTTCACAGGATCCATTTCTTTTTGATGCATCCGTTAAGGAAAACCTACTGCTTGCCGAACCTTCGGCCCTTGAAACGGATCTGGAAAATGCCCTCAAGGTAGCTCATGCTTGGAATTTCGTAAGCGAACTACCGGACGGATGGGATACGCTGATTGGAGAAAAGGGCGTACGCCTGAGCATGGGTGAAAAACAAAGACTTACCTTGGCTCGGGCAATTCTCAAGGCCCCCCCGATCATCATCTTGGACGAAGCTACCTCGAGCGTCGACGTCGAGACCGAGAGAGGAATTCAAAATGCCTTGGCAACACTGACCAAAGATCGGACGACTTTGGTTATCGCCCACAGACTCAGTACGATAAGGGAAGCCGACCAAATTATATTTCTGGAGAAAGGCAAAATCATTGAACAGGGAAATCACGAAGAACTGCTTCGACTTGGCGGTGCGTATGCCAGGTTTTGCAAATATCAGGAAAACTTCATACCCGAAAAAAATAATGAATTAAGCGTCTCGTCGTGAAAAGAAGAGGCCAAACCTAATCAAAAGACAAAGTAAATACGGGGAGCAAAGGAACAAAACCCTTGCAAAAGGGCGGATAAATCCATCGTTAAGAAAAAAATAAACCTTCGACTCCGCCCATGTACGCAAATGCATGCCCGAAAAGTATTCGATGCCCAATGCCTGCCCGAGAAAGTACACCATCAATGGCCAAATAGTGAAACCGATGGTTAGAAACATTAGAGCAAACCAAAGCTCTTTACCCCAATCAATAAAAACGTTTTTTCTCAATTCGTACCCTTGCAATCAATTGTTTACTCCGCATTATTAATATCAAATTATTGAACTTTTCCCAATTCCCAATTTCGTAATGAAAACCATATTCACCATCCCCTTTTCTGCTTTTCTTTTATTCTCCCTTTCCGAGGCCAAGGAAGATTCAAGCAAAAACGTATTCACG
>JAYOII010000291.1:0-4211 GCA_038118685.1 Opitutia bacterium | reverse complement strand
GAGAATTTTCTCTTTTCCGCCCACATGATCCAGCACAACGTACTGATGTACGTTAGCCCTCTCTTTCTTCTTCTTGGACTTCCGCAACCTCTCGTTGACAGGATTTTGGAAACAAACCCGATTTTTGAAAAAATCCTCGGTTTTTTTGTCCATCCCATAATCGCGGGACTGCTCTTCACCTTGGTTTTTTCCTTTTGGCATTTCGGTGTTTTTTACGAGGCAGCAATCAAGGACAAGACCTTGCACATGGCCGAACACCTATCCATGTTCTTTACTTCGGTTGCGATGTGGTGGCCCATTTGCGGACCGTCCAAACGATTGCCCCCCCGTCGATATGGCTCTCAAATGCTTTACGTTCTTGCTCTTATGCTCGGCCAGACACCCATCTTTGCCACCCTTACTTTTTCTGAAGAGGTCCTGTACGAAACCTATTTTTACGCAGAGAGAATCATGAACCTGTCCCCGCTTGAAGACCAGAGAACCGGCGGCGTATTGATGAAACTCGCAAACATGGCCGTTTCCGTAGGCGTGCTTGCTTCAATCTTTCATCGTTGGTCTTCGAGACAAAAGGCGTAGTAGAAGAAAAGGTTACAGACGCGACACCAAAAGCTCGCGCTCGAAAAGCATTTCCTTGGGCAGAAATTCGGACAACTCTAGAAACAATTCTTCGTGTCTTAACGTTTGCATCCTCAATTTCTGCGGATCAACCGACATCAACTCATCCCATTGTTCATCGGGAAAGTCCAATCCGGACCAATCAAGGTCCTCCTTGCGGGGCACCCAACCCAAACAATCCTCGTGCGATCGTCCTCTTCCGCTCGAACGCTCGACAATCCACCTGAGGACTCTCATATTGTCGCCAAAGCCGGGCCAAAGAAACTTCCCCTCGGCATCCTTGCGAAACCAATTTACGTGAAAGATTCTCGGCTTCTCTCTCAGTTTCTTGCCCATTTTGATCCAATGCCTGAAATAGTCGCCCATATTGTAGCCGCAAAAAGGCAACATTGCCATCGGATCCCTTCTCAAGTTGCCCAAAGCGCCTTCCGCCGCCGCAGTCGTTTCGGAAGCCAAAGTCGCCCCGAGGTAAACCCCGTGATTCCAATTGAAAGATTGATAAACCAAAGGTATGTCCGACATTCTTCGTCCACCGAAAATAAAAGCTGACACAGGAACACCCTCCGGGCTTTCCCAATTCGGATCGATCGTCGGGCATTGAGAAGCCGGTGCGGTGAAACGGGCGTTGGGATGGGCGGCGGGAGTTTCCGATTCAGGGGACCATGGATTGCCATGCCAGTCAATCAGGCCTTCGGGTGGATCAGGCGTAAGTCCCTCCCACCAAACGTCCCCGTCGGGAGTGAGGGCCACGTTTGTAAAAAGGGTGTTTTCCCTCATCGATTTCATGGCATTGGGGTTCGTCTCCCAAGACGTACCCGGGGCCACCCCGAAAAAACCAGCTTCCGGGTTTATGGCCCGGAGGGTACCACTCGAATCCGGCTTCAGCCAGGCGATATCGTCTCCCACCGTCGAAACCTTCCATCCTTTCATGGAATCGGGAGGGATGAGCATCGCCATGTTGGTCTTACCGCAAGCGCTTGGGAAAGCCCCCGCGACGTAAGTCTTGTCTCCTTCCGGGCTTTCCACTCCGAGAATCAACATATGTTCGGCCATCCACTCGTTGTCTCTCGCCATGCAGGATGCAATGCGCAAAGCCAAACACTTTTTTCCCAACAACGCATTCCCGCCATAGCCACTGCCGTAGGAAACGATCGTTCGCTGTTCGGGGAAATGCACGATATAGGTGTTATCCGGATCACAAGGCCAGGGCACGTCTTCGACGCCCTGCTTGAGCGGAAACCCGACCGAATGAAGACAAGGCACGAAAAAATCTTTCTCACCCATTTGATCCAACACGCGTTTGCCCATTCTCGTCATTATGCGAAGATTCAAAACGACGTAGGGGGAATCAGTGACCTGCACTCCGAATTGAGAAAGCGGTGAACCCAGGGGCCCCATGCAAAAAGGAATCACATACATGACCCGGCCTTCCATGCACCCTTTGAACAAACGTTTCAAGCGGGCCCTCATTTTTCTGGGTTCCTCCCAGTTGTTGGTTGGGCCGGCGTCATCCTTGCCATAACTGCAAATAAAAGTTCGGCTCTCGACTCTGGCAACGTCTCGAGGATCCGAACGGACCAAAAAACTGTTCGGACGTTTTTTCTCGTTCAGTTTGATCATCGAACCTTGCTTGACCATTAGGCGGCACAGTTCATTCCATTCTTTCTTGGACCCGTCGCACCAACGAACTTCTTTGGGTCCGCACATCTCGACCATCTTGTCCAACCACTTCAAAAGGGCCTGATTGCTCGTTTTCTCCCGATCATATTCCACTTTCTTTTGCTGCATAGGGTTAAGTCGGTATGCATGGTATGCCCGGGAGTCAAACTTTCCGTGGCCCAAAGACCGGTTATTTTTTGATTTCACTCACTTTGTGAAGAAATCTGGTTTGCCAATCGGCAAGGGAATCCATACCTCATTATTCATCCTATGATTAATCAAGGCAAGCAACGCACGGCGGTATTGGCATTGGAAGACGGAAGCGTCTTTCGGGGATTTCCTTTCGGGGCCTCCTCAACGATCGAAGGCGAAGGTGTTTTCAACACCGGAATGACCGGGTATCAGGAAACTCTGACCGATCCATCTTATTACGGACAGATCGTCACCATGACGACGCCCCAAATAGGAAATTACGGAATCAACGATGAAGACGAGGAGTCCCGCGGGCCCAAGGTAGCGGGATTCGTGATTCGTGAATTAAGCCCGGTCGTGAGCAATTGGAGAGCCACCGGGTCCCTTGACGAATATTTGAGAAAAAATGGAATACCTGGGATCGAGGGAGTGGATACCCGAGCCATCACGAAAAAAATTCGCGTCCACGGCGCCCTCAAGGCATGTTTGAGTACGGAAGGCCTATCCGACGAAGAGGCCTTGCAGCGAGCCCAAAAGTGGGAAGGGATCGTCGGGCAGGATTTCGTCAAGGAAGTTACCTGCAAGGAATCATTCACTTGGGACCCCTCAGGCGAAGAGAGTCGAGTCTTTACTGTTCAAGGAACGGAACTCAAGGCCAATGAAAGCGGATTCTCCGAAACCCATCGTCTCGTGGCCTTTGACTACGGAGCAAAAAAAGCGATCTACCAAAACCTGCGCCGACACGGCTTCGAGGTGATCGTCTTGCCCGCCGATGCATCGGCAGAAGAAGCCAAGTCTCACGACCCCGATGCCATTTTCCTCTCCAACGGACCGGGTGACCCGTCCGCCCTGGATTACGCCCACGAAACCGTCCGTCAACTCATGGCCGATTATCCCGTATTCGGGATATGTCTTGGGCATCAGGTCCTGACCCATGCCATTGGGGCAAACACCTACAAACTGAAATTCGGTCACAGAGGGGCCAACCAACCGGTCAAAAACATTGAAACGGAACGGGTCTCGATCACTTCGCAAAACCATGGCTTCGCATCGGAAAAAGAAGCTCTCGAAGAAAGGGGGGCCATCGTGACCGAATACAACTTGAACGACCAAACGGTTTCCGGAATGCGAATGAAAGACTTGCCGGTTTTCTCAGTGCAATATCACCCCGAAGCCTCCCCCGGACCCAACGATGCCAATCATCTTTTCAAAGCCTTCCATGACATGGTTTCGGAGGCCAAGAAAAAAAGCTCCTGATTAAATTGGCTCCAAGCCAACGGACACCCGCAATCGAGAAACAAAAATGCGACGGGAAAACTCGATCGTGAAGTGCGGACTCGTCTATGATTCGTTTTTCGAAAAACACCGGACGGGAACCGGGCATCCGGAACAACCCGTCCGGGCTTCACGCGTCTACAGGGAAATCGCAAAGGCTGGCTTGATCCCCCGAATCCTCGAGACCAAACCGAAGGCTTGCGAGGAAGAAACCCTCGCCCTCGCTCATAAACCCGCCTATTTGGCTCAGGCCAAAAAAGACGTCCTGAGCGGGCGATCCACCTTAAGCACGGGAGACACCCAAATTTGCGCTGATTCGTGGGAAGTTGCGAGACGGGCTACAGGGGGCGTCCTGCAAGCGGTGGACAACGTCATGAATGGAAAGATCACAAGGGCTTTTTGCCTGAGCCGCCCCCCCGGCCATCATGCAACCCCGAGCAAAGGGATGGGCTTTTGCCTATTCAATCACG
>JAYOII010000290.1:0-4215 GCA_038118685.1 Opitutia bacterium | reverse complement strand
GGAAAACCGGGCGATGGGGCTTTGCGGCAAGGTTTTGCGCGAGGTCATCCCAATCCTTTTCATCGGCTTTTATGCAACAAAGCCCGATTTCATTCTCCGCTATCGCAGTCAGGGCGTGCCCGATTCCGTGGGGGGACTTGGGAACCAGGGCGGAATAAGCGTTTCTGGCTTCGCAATAGTTCTGTTCCCATGAAGATTCTCCGGTGAGATGGTAAAGCGTGGCGAAGACCCGGAGCATGGAGGAATTGCCGGAGGGAATTGCATTGTCGTACCAAAATTTCTTTTGGCCGGGGGCGGGGCAATCCAAGTCCTTGGGGGCGAAAAAAAAGCCGGCGGATTGTTCGTCCCGAAATGCGTCCATTGCCTTTGAGGCAAAGGTTTCGGCATCCCGAAAGTAAGTGAACGAACTGCCAGGCTCAATCCATTCGCTGACCGAGGACAAGGTGAGCAATCCTTCGGCCCAAAAGGCATAGTCGTCCAGGAACGCCGGGTTGCCCGAAGCGTGGTCTTGATCTTCGTATAGCAGGGACTGGAGGCGTCCTTCGTCATCGAGCAAGTTCTCTTTCATCCATTCAGCAAGTTTGCAGGCCATGCTCAGGCACTCTTTGCTTCTCAGGGCAATGGACGCATCGACAAATGCCTTGAGCAAAAGAGCATTCCACGCGGTGATTCTTTTGTTGTCCCGGGAGATTTCCCACTTTCTTGATTCTCGGGCAGAGAGGAGTTTCTCCAACCTTGCCTCTTCCTCGGGATCTTCCCCGTCTCCTTGCAAACGGGGCAGGTATTCGTTCGGGTCGATTTGGGAATTTGGCTTTTGGGTGGAAAAAATACGATCCGTTTCCTTCTTTCCCATGATTTTTTCCAGTTCGTTCCTTTCCCACAGATAGTATCCGCCTTCCTTGCCATTCGAATCCGCGCCAAGAGACGAGGAGAATCCGGTTGCAGGATTTCCCATTTCACGCAGAAGCCATTGGACCGTTTTTTCTACGATTTTTCGGTACAAGGGAAAACGATACTTGCGATAAGCCCGTGAGTAAGTGGAGAGCAACAGGGCGTTGTCGCAAAGCATTTTTTCGAAATGCGGCACTTCCCAACCGTCGTCGGTTGCGTATCGAAAAAAACCGCCGCCGACATGATCGAACAACCCGCCGCGGGCCATGGCGTCAAGCGTTCGTTTGACGCAGAAATCAATTCGGTCCGAAAGCTGTGGATCGGAACGAACGGCGGCTGACTCTCCCATGGCCAAGAGAAAATCGATCTTCATCGGGGACGGAAATTTGGGAGCCGACGAAAACCCTCCGCTCGAGTCGTCGTGACTTTTGCAAATCGTGCGGACTGCATCCACCAGAAGAGAATTGCTCCAAACGTCCGTAGGCGAAAGGTCCGCATGATTCGAATGCTCGAGGTTTGCCACGACGTTTTGAGCGTTTTCGATCAGTTCCTCTTTGGCTCGGCGGTAGTGTTCCGATATGCGCATGAGTAGTTGCGGCCAAGGAACGATTCCTTGGCCCTTGTCTTGTTTCGGAAAATAGGTGCCTCCCCAAAAGGGGCGGCCGTCGCTCAAGCAAAAGAGGTTCAGAGGCCAACCGGCCGATTGGTCGAACATCCGAATGACTTCGAGGTAGGTCAAGTCGACGTCCGGTCTTTCTTCGCGGTCGACCTTGATGCACACGAAATGCCGGTTCATGATCGATGCCACGAATTCGTCCTCGAAGGAATCCTCGGACATCGCAAGGCACCAATGACAAGAGGAATAGCCAATTGAGACGATGACCGGCTTGTCTTCCCGTTGAGCTTTTTCAAAGGCGCTTTTTCCCCAAGGCATCCAGTCGACCGGTTGGTCGGCATGTTGCCTCAGATATAGACTGGATTGGGAGCTAAGTTGATTAGGCATGAGAAAATTTACCATTTTTCAGAGATTACCGTGATTCCCAAGCATAATGAGAGAAAACTTATTTTCCCATTGTCCCCGCGGCTCCCTGTCATTACGCAAAAAGGATGCCTGAAATCCGAATTCTCTCCGACCGGGTAGCCAACCAAATTGCTGCCGGTGAGGTCGTGGAACGTCCCGTCGCGGTGGTCAAGGAATTGATCGAAAACAGCATAGATGCGGGTGCCTCGAAAATTGAGGTGGAATTTAGAAACGGAGGGAAGTCTTATTTGCGCGTGGAAGACGACGGCTGCGGAATGAATGCCGATGAAGCCCTCCTTTCCCTCGAGCGTCATGCCACCAGCAAGATACAAAAGGCGAGCGATCTTCACGAGGTTCAAACCTTCGGATTCAGGGGGGAGGCTCTTCCCTCCATTTCGAGCGTCAGTCGGTTCACGCTTAGAACGCGGGCCAAGTCGAATCCGGATGGGAACGAAATTTTCATCAATGGTGGAAAAATGATTCACGTAAAGGAATGCGGGATGCCCTATGGAACGAGGATTGAGGTTTCGCATCTTTTCAATTCGGTTCCGGGTCGGAGAAAATTTCTCAAGACGGAAGTGACCGAAGCGGCGCATATCATTCATATCTCCAAGCTTTATGCCTTGGCTCATCCCGCCATTGCCTTTTCTTTGATCGAAGGCGGACGAACGCTTTTTCGTTCTCCCGCATGCGAAGGGTTTGCCGAAAGGGTTCGCGAGACCTTGGGAAAGGGTCTGGCCGAGTGCCTGGCACCCATTGAATTTTCTGAGCCCGGCCTTTCCTTGGAGGGATTGATCGGAAAGCCCGGGCAAAGCCGTCCCACGAGAAAGGAAATGATCTTCTTCGTCAACCGGCGTCCGGTCGAAAGCAAGACCCTTTCGTATGCCGTGCTCGAGGCATATCACACCTATGCCCCGAAAGGCCGCTATCCTCCGGCCATTCTCTTTCTGTCCCTCGACCCCTCTCAAGTCGACGTAAACGTTCATCCCGCAAAGCGCGAGATTCGATTTCGGGACGAGCGGAAAGTACGTCAGTTTCTTATGGATGGTATTCTTGAGAGAAACAGACAGTTGGCTGGTCAGCTGGATGAGGTCGAAAACGAGCAAGAGATGGAAAGGGACGCCTCTTCCGGGATGCTTGTCCCCCAAATCGATCCACAGGCTCTGCGACTTCATCAAGGCAAGCCGAGGTCGTCTTTGGGGGAGGGAATGGGTTTGGTACGCGAGCCTGAACTCCCGCTTGGCCAAAATTCGGAATGGCAGGCCGGAGGAATTGAAAACCAAGAGGGGGTCGAAGAGGCTGCTTCTTCCTCGGTGGGGTTTCGTCACAGGGTGGACGTCGATTGGAAATTCCTCGACCGACCGCATGGCGACATGGCGATTTTTTCGACCCCGCAGGGAGTGGTCGCCTTGCATTGCCGGGCTGCCTATGAACGGATCCGTTTCGAACAACTTGAGGATTCGTTTGAAGGGGAGGGGAACTCCCGTACGCAGACTCTGCTTCTTCCCGAGTCACTCGAGCTTGACGGGATGGACACCGCCTTGCTTGAAAAAGGTAGGGAAGGGCTTGAAAAGATTGGTTTTTCCGTGGAAGAGTTTGGGCGGAATTTCTATCGCATCGAGGGATGCCCCACTTGGATTGATCCCAGTCAAGCGGTTGGTTTTTTGCGGGATTTCCTGGAGGTGGCTCGTGAAAACGGAGGCGAAATGAATACCGGAAGCTTTGCCAAAGAAGCATTGATCCGACAGGCGACCCAAAGCCAGGGCGCCGGAGAAGATTTTTCCGATGATGAAGTTGTTCGGATGACCAACCGTTTGCTTGCCTGCCGCAACCCCTATACGTGTCCTCGCGGTCGGCCGACTTATTTCGAAATTCCGAAGAGAGATTTTGAGACCAAGTTCCGTCGAAAACTTTGAAAGAATTTTTGAAATCCGTAAGATTTTGCTTCCCAATGAGGGCCGTTTTCTAGAAAACAACTATATGATATTTTCACGCCATCTTCTTTTCGCCTTGTTCTTGCCCTTCGTTCTTCTTCAATCCAACTGCACTCTTTCCGAAGTCGGAAGCAAAACGAAGGACGGCATCAGCAAGAGCGCCTCCTTTGTTTCATCCAATAGCAAAAAGGCTTATCAATCCGGCAAGGCCGCACTTGGCTATGCCGAAGCTCAAAAACCGAAATCCAAACCCATGACCGTAGCAAAGAAAGCTTTTGGCGAAATGCCCGATGGCTCAAAAGTGAGCGAATACGTTTTGACCAATGCGCATGGCATGCAGGTTTCCCTGTTGGACTACGGGGCAACCGT
>JAYOII010000289.1:0-4219 GCA_038118685.1 Opitutia bacterium | reverse complement strand
CATTATCGGAGCGGGAAGAGTTGGCCGGGAGACGGCGAAGGCTCTTGAGGAAATGGGGATTCCTTACCGCTTTATTGAAACGGACGAAAAGAAAGCTGGCATGGTTTCGAACTCAATCTTGGGGGATGCTTCCGACAAGGCCGTTCTCGAGAGGGCCGGCATCAACAAGTCTCCTGCCGTCGTGATCACCAGTCATAACGACGAAAGCAACGTGTATCTTACGATTTATTGCCGTAAGTTGCGGCCGGATATTCAGATCGTAACACGAGCTTTTGTTCAGCGGAACGTGGAACCCCTGCATCGAGCCGGCGCTGATTTTGTCATTTCCCAAAATCACATGGGGGCGACTTCGATCTTCAACTTGTTGAGAAGAGCCAAGATTTTGATGGTTACCGAAGGCTTGGACGTTTTCAGCCAAAAAACTCCCGACAGTCTTGTTGCCGTCAAGGTCAAGGATTCGAAAATCCGTGAAAAAACCGGGTGCAGCATTGTTGCGATCAGAGGTAAGGCGGGAACTGTGATAACCCCCTCCCCGGAAGATCAGTTCTGCAAAGAGGGCGAAATCATCCTGATTGGGGATGAGGCTGCAGAGAAGGCTTTCGAGGAAAGGTTTTGCTCAACCTGATTGCGTTGCATGCCCTCCCTTGTGCTTTTAGGCCAAACGGGCCAGTCAATGCCTTTGTCGATTGGCAAGCGCCCTGCCTTATTGAGGAGGGTTGAGCCATGAGTGTATCTTGTAAGTTCCGGTGGACTTGTTCCGCCTTGCTTCTTGTCATATTGGCAGGTTGCGCCCCCAAGCGCCTGGCGACTTTTCCGCGAGTGACTGATTTTTCCCGTTATTCGGAAAACTATTATTCGGGAACACCGGGGGTTTGGGAGCTTGCCATGGAAAAAGTCCGATTGAGCGGAAAGCCCCGAACTCTTATTCTGGATCACGGAGAAGAAGCTTTGGCCCTTCGGATCAACCTTATTCGCTCGGCTCGCAAGAGCGTTCGGATTCAAACCTTTGCCTGGGCTTTTGACGAGGTGGGGAAGACCGTCATGTGGGAACTGGTTCGGGCTCACCTTGACCGGGGCATCAAGGTGGAGATCCTGATCGACCACATGTTCAGCGAGCATGACCCGGAGTTGATCGCTTATCTATCCTCCTTCGGTCCTGGCTTTCAAGTCAAGTACTTCAACCCAAGCGCCAATCGCCTTGCCCCGTCGCTTTTGGAGAAACTGGCCGATGCAACCGTTGATTTCCATCGTCACAATGCCCGGATGCACAACAAGCTTTTCGTCGTCGATGAACGGGTCGCGATTACCGGAGGCAGAAACATTTCAAACGAGTATTATGATCAGTCGATTGGAAGGAATTTCAAGGACCGTGACGTTTTGGTTTTGTTACCGGAGGCCGGAGTTCTCACCGAGTGCCTGGATCTTTATTGGAAGGATGATTACGCGGTTTCTTCGAGCGAGATGCTGGAAGTTTCTCAGTATTATCCGGGAGGGGTTTCGGCGCCCGATCTGAACCGGAGTCACTTTTGTTCTTTCGGGCTCCTGGAAGATCTTGAGGTCAAAGCGGGCGACGAGAAATGGATTCGAAGCAAATTCGCCGACAATTTGAGGCAAACCGAGAGCGTTTCCTGGGTCTACGATCCACCGGAGAAGATTTCCCGAGCACCCGTGTTGTTGTCAACCGTTTCCCGGGCTCTGACTGATGCAATCTCAACGGCACGATCGGAAGTGATGATTCAATCTCCCTATTTCGTATTGAGCGAGAACGCTCAAAACCTTTTGAAAGATATCAAGGAGAGTCATCCTGACGTCAAAATGATTGTCTCCACCAATAGCTTGGCTGCCACGGACAACTGGGCTACCTATGCGGCTCACTACGGCGAAAAAAGAATTTATTTGGAGGATTTGGAGCTGGAAATGTGGGAGTTCAAACCAATTCCCGAGGCGATCGAAAAGATGATGAGCTACCGGAAGTTGCTCCGTCGCCTCCCCTTGCCCGGCGAGACGTTTCGGCATGGGAAAGTCAAATTCAAGATTGACCGAACGCTCACTCCGATTGAAGGGGGCGGACAGGCAACGGCCTTTCCGCAAAAGTCAGGAGGCGAAAGGGTCAATCCGCACCTCGAGGTTCCTCCGTATCTTTCGTTGCACGCAAAGTCTTTGGTTGTCGACGGACGTTTGTCTTACGTCGGATCCTATAACTTGGATCCCCGTTCGGACTCCTACAACACCGAAGTAGGCTTGTTGGTTGCGGATGAATCTTTTGCTTTCAAGCTTAGGCAAAGCATCCTTGCGGATGCCTCCCCTGCAAACAGTTACCTGATCGGCTCCAAGAAGAAAAAGCCTGTGGTAAGCGCCGTCAATTGGGTGTTCAACGTTTTGTCCGAGAAGCTCCCGTTTCTTGATCCTTGGCCCATCCGACCTCATACTTCCTACCGCTTGAGGAAAGGAATGACACCGGTTCCCGAAGGGGATTCGAGTTTTTTTGAAAATTGGGAAGACGTCGGAAATTTCCCCGGGCTTAGCCTGTGGGCCAAAAAGCAGATTTCAGCCCGCCTTTTCAAGACTACCGGGATGATTCTCAAGCCCCTTCTCTAGCTTGTTTTCGGTGACTTTGAGCCGCCTTGCGGTTTCGTTTGACTTACCAGTTGACTAAAGAAAGATTCCTTTTACCTTTGAACATATATGAAATTACTTTTAACCGCATTCGCTTTTCTCTTCCTCACCTCTTTCTCTTTGAGTGCAAAATCGAGATTGGGTGAGTATTATCTTGGTTTTGGATACTCGATCATCGATGGCGGGGATACCGTGGATATCGAAGGTGATGCGTTCCAGATTTCCGCCAACAGCTTGGCCAGTGACTCCACCGATTTTATTTTGAATTTCAGTTATGGGAGGGCCGACAGAACAATGACCGATGCAAACGGCACTTCGACTATGTCCGACGGCACTACCTTCAATCTCGGTTTGGATTACGTTTATCATTACGACGAAAACGTTTTTCAAAATGGCATGTTTCGACCCTATGCGGGGTTGGGGGTGAGCTATTTGGGGGATGACTTGGGCATTGCACTCGGAGACGACGGGTTTACTTGGAGTTTTTTGGGGGGAACCGAAATTCTTTTTACCGACAATTTCTCTCTCATGCTCGGTGGAAGGTTCATTGGTTTGTGGTCGGACTTCGGTGAAAACGATTTCAACTTGCACACGAGCTTGAGCTATTGGATCAGCGACGTGCATGGGATCGCCCTCGAATACAACCGTGCTTTTGATCGGGAAGTTGACTTCGTTACCCTGAAGTACCTCTACTCCTGGCAATAGCTCTCATAGGGCGACTGAGGTTTTTGATTGAGTAACAGGGAACCTTATTTCGAAGATATCCCTGACCGCAGGGATACCAACAGTCTCAAGTGGGGCAAATATTCAGGCCGAGACGTAATTCCCCTATGGGTTGCGGACATGGATTTCAAGTCTCCCCCCGGGGTCGTCGAAAGAGCTGCCGCCGAGGCGGATTTCGGGAATTTTGGTTATGCGAAATGCCCCGCCGGTCTTGTCGAGGTAATCATCGAAAGGTGCAAGGACCTGTACGGTTGGGAAATCGAGTCATCGTGGATCGTTTGGTTGCCGGGCATGGTTTGCGCCCTGAACGTATCTTGCAGGGTATTCGAGAAGGAAAGTTCGCAGGTTTTTACGCAAACGCCCGTTTACCCTCCCTTTCTTTCGGCTCCCGGTAATTTTGATCTGCCCTGTACCCGGGTTCCCATGGTTCTCGATCAGGGAAGGTTCGGTATTGATTTTGATGCTCTGGAAGCCCTGCCTTCCAATCCTTCCGATCTTTTTATGCTTTGCCATCCGCACAACCCCGTTGGCAGCGCTTTTACCAAAGAGGAGCTTGCCAAGTTCGCGGAATGGGCCTGCCGGAAGGATCTTTACGTTTGCTCAGACGAAATTCATTGCGATTTATTACTTGAACCCGGGCTTAAGCATACGCCTTTGGCTTCGCTTGGGGCGGAAGTGGCGGATCGTTCGATTACCCTGATGGCGCCAAGCAAAACGTACAATTTGCCGGGTTTCGGCTGTTCATACGCAATTATCTCCAATGGCAAACTCAGAAGCAGATTCAAAAAAGCGATGGCAGGCATCGTACCCGATCCTCCGGCTATGGGTTTCGCCTTGGCCGAGAGCGCATACCGTACCGGAGAACCTTGGAGGCTGGAAC
>JAYOII010000288.1:3845-4222 GCA_038118685.1 Opitutia bacterium | reverse complement strand
ATAGCCATGAATCTTATCAATCAAACAAATCGATCACCGAAACCCTCATGAACAAAAGAAACTACCTAGCTACCATTGTCTATGACGCCCGTGGCGCAGATGGCACCACCGACGAAATGATCCCCAAGTTAAGCGAAATGATTCGAGAGGCAGAGGGCGAAGTAAACAAAGTCGAAAACCAAGGAGTGCATGACTTTGCCTATCCCCAAAGCAAGGAAATGAAGGCAGGAACCTTTTTGCAATTCGAGATATCGGGCGATCCCCAAATGCCCGTCAGGCTCAAAGATAAACTTAGTTTGGAAAAAAAGGTTGATCGAGTGCTGATCGAGCGCAAGTAGTAATACTTGCAACCCTGCTTTTCTGAAACTCCAATCCTT
>JAYOII010000288.1:0-3827 GCA_038118685.1 Opitutia bacterium | reverse complement strand
CGGCAACCTCACGCGCGACCCGGACGTACGCGTCATGTCAAATGGTAGACCCGTCTGTAATTTTGGCCTTGCCCTCAACCGTTCATACAAAGATTCGGAAGGAAACCGCAAGGAAGAGGTAACCTTCGTCGACGTAGAATGCTTCGGACCCCGTGCGGAGGCGGTCGGAAGGTTTTTTACCAAAGGCAGGGCCATTTTCGTCGAGGGTCGGCTCAAATTGGATCAATGGGAATCGAAGGAAGGTGAAAAAAGAAGTGCTTTGAGGGTCGTGTTGGACAACTTTGAATTTGTTGACTCCAAACAGGATTCTCCAACTTCCGGCAAACCCATGGTTTCCAGCGTAACCGCACCTTCTCCCGATCAAGACTCAGGGTCGGAGCCGAAAAACCCACCATCCGCACCGGACGCTGATCCGGATTTGGACGAAGACGTTCCCTTTTAACCCCCCACAAATCATCATGGCTACTACTGAAGTATTACTTGTAGAACACATTCAGAAACTCGGATCAGAGGGCGATATTGTAAAAGTTCGTCCAGGCTTCGCGAGAAATTATCTGATTCCTCAAAAAAAGGCTCTGCCTTTGAACTTGGCTAATAAGAGAAGACTCGATGCCCTTAAGCAATCACGGGCCATGCGAGAATCCGAAGAATTGCAGAAAGCTCAGGAAATCGCCACCAAGCTGAGGGAGGTCAAGATTGCCGTAGCCGTCAAGACCGGCTCCGGGGGCAAGCTTTTCGGTTCGGTCACCTCCAACCACATCCTTGAGAAATTAAGTGAAAGCGGTTTTACCATGGACAAAAAGCACTTTGTTTCCTTTTCCCCGATCAAGGAATTGGGCAAGCAAAACGTTACTTTGCAACTCCACAAGGAGGTGGAAGCCGAGGTGGAAGTAGAAGTCGTTTCTGAAAATCCGATAGAGCCGACCGAGTAGCTGTATTTTACAATCGAGGTCAAAGAATGCCATCCTTAGTTTCTTCCAGCAAAGAAAAGCCGTTTTCCAAGAAAGAAGGAGCTAATTTATCCGGCAAGCAGGGTTCGGACCGCAAAACCATCGAAGGGAATCCGCTTCCCAGCAACCAAGACGCTGAGCAAGGTTTGTTGGCGGCGTGCATAATGGATACTTCGGGCGAAGTTTTGGGGAGATGCATGGAACAATCCATAGGTCCGGACTATTTTTATCATTTCAGTCATCAACTCATTTTCGACTCCCTGCTTGAACTTCATCGCGAAAACAAGCAGCCGGATGAAATTTTGTTGGCGGAAAAACTTTCCACCAGAGGTCAGCTCGAGCAAGTGGGAGGTCAGGAAGGCTTGATTGACCTGACCTCGCGAATACAGACGACGGCGCATGCTTCGCACTGGCTGGAAATCGTCAAACAGAAAGCTCTCTTGCGCAGGTGCATCTACGTGGCGTTTGATATCATTGACGGGGCAAACGACCTCCAGGGCGACGTGGATGACTTTTTGTCGAATATGGAACAGAGGGTTTGTTCCCTGAGTGATGAGCAGAGTATCCGTTCTTCCATCCCTTTCAAGGAGCCGATTCGTGAGGCAATGGCTCAAATCAAGAGAATGCTGTCGAAAGAGGATTCCGACGGATTGCTTACGGGATACAGGGATTTGGACAACCTGACCAATGGGTTCAAGCCCGCCGAAATGATCGTCATTGCGGCCAGGCCTTCCGTTGGCAAGACCAGCTTGGCCATGAACATCGTGGAGAACATAGCGTTTTCTCCGAAATATGCCCAAAAGCCCAAAAGCACGTTGGTGTTCAGCTTGGAAATGAGCGCGACCTCTCTTGCCATGAGGTTGATTTGCGGTCGGGCAAGAGTGAACATGAATGATTTGCGACGGGGTTTCATCGCCAAAAGCAATGCCGAAAAACTCAATGAAATCAGCAAGGGTTTTCAAGAGGCGCCCATTTGGGTTGATGATACGAGTGGTCTGACCATCAATCAAATCCGAGCCAAGGCGAGAAGGGTCAAATCCAGGAACAAATTGAGCCTGGTCGTGGTCGACTACCTTCAGTTGATATCGGGTGACGCCCGTTCGGCTTCCAGGGAAAACCAGATCTCCGACATATCCCGAGGCTTAAAGGCAATGGCCAAGGAACTGGACGTGCCCGTTATCGTGCTTAGCCAACTCAACAGAGATTCGGAAAAGGAAAAGAGGGACCCTCGCCTTTCGGATCTCAGGGAATCAGGTTCCATTGAACAGGATGCGGACGTCGTTATGCTTTTGGGCAAACACCGCAAGGGCGAAGACATTCGGGAAATGGATCAGGGTCAGCAAGAGGGCGAATCTCCCGAAGAAGATTTTGAGCCAATACAGCTTTTGTTGGCAAAGCAAAGGAACGGGCCAACCGGAAGAGTTGACCTCGCTTTCCGCAGAAAGTACACTAGGTTCGACAGCATGGAAGGCGATCCTAGACTCAATTGATGGTTATGAGGTTACTGCGCTCCCTGTCTCCACTCCTGTTCCTTCTTCCCGGACTTGCCCTTCTTTGGTCGCAAGCTTCGGTTTCCGACGGGAAGACCATTTCGGAAATCAGAATCGAGTTGGACGGCCCGAAAACTTTGGGCAAATCGTTTATTCTTCAGAATCTCCAAATTGAGACGGGGATTCCTTTCGTGGGATCGGCCATTGACAAGTCGATAGCCAACCTCATGGATACCGGCGCCATTGACGACGTTAAGGTTTTCATCGATCCCGATAGTTCCACCGATGAAGAAGTGGTCTTGGTTTTCAAAGTTCGGACCAAGCCAAGAATTGGCGAAATCAAGTTTTCCGGCAACGATGATCTTTCCAACAGAAAACTGGAAAAAGAAATTGAAATCAGCGTAGGCGAATTGTTTGACGAGGCTGAGATCAAGGCGGATCAAATCGCCTTGGAGGAACTTTATCTTGAGAAAGGTTTTTGGAATTCGAGGATCGAAAGTGAAGTCAAGCAAATGTCAGACAACAAAAACGTTTCGATTCTTTTTCGGATCGTTGAGAATGAAAAAAGAAAGATCCGGAAAATATCGTTTGAAGGAAATGAAAACTTTTCTACCAGGAAACTTCTCAAGGAGATGGACACGGCTCCATGGCGCTTTTGGCGTTTTTGGTCCAAGCGTTCGCGTTATCGACCGTCGGTTTTGGAAGAAGACTTGAATCAATTGCGTGCCGCTTACCGTGACGAAGGGTTTCTCGACGTTAAAATCGAGCAAAGTGGAGTAAGTATTTCTCCAGAGGGAAATAGCGGCCTTGACCTTACGATTAACGTCGTTGAGGGCGAACGGTCCTATTTCGGCGAGACCGTTCTGGCCGGAAACGTTGTGATTACGACGGACGAATTGCTTGCCGACGGGAGGATCAAGCGTGGCGAACCCTATTCACCCACCCTACTGAGCGAGGAACGGGAGCGCTTGCGCAAGAAGTATGGAGAAAAAGGATATTTGGATGCGCGCGTCGGTTCCATTCGGAAGCCAAACTTGGATACCGAGCAAATTGATCTGCGTTTTGAAATCACTGAGAACAATAAATTTTCGGTTAATTCCATTCAGGTTCGCGGCAACGAAAAAACCAAGACCGTGGCCATTATTCGCGAGTTGGCCTTGGCTCCGGGCGAAACTTTTGACCTGATCAGAATGGAGACGAGCGAAGCCAGGCTTAGGAACACTCGTTTTTTCGAAAAAGTCACCTTGGACGACGAACCAATCACCTCTCAGGATCCCGAACTTGTCAACAGCAGAAGAAACCTAGTCGTTAACGTCGAGGAGGGACGGACAGGGCACGTATCTTTCGGGGTTGGTTTCAGTACGCTTGAAAAAGCCATGATGTTTGC
>JAYOII010000287.1:0-4228 GCA_038118685.1 Opitutia bacterium | reverse complement strand
CGAGTTCATTCGTCGTCTCCATGAGTTCCGATTGTATGGCAATTTCTTCGACGTTTGCTCCCGTAGCGGCTTCAGCGTTTTGGTGGATTCGTTCCAGGAGATCCTGTTTGCTTTCCTCCAAATCCTTGATTTTTTCGCTGTATTTCTTGAATCTATGGATGAGCGGTTGTTCCATGTTTTCATCGTAAGCGGCATCGACGTATGCCTTCATTATCGTGTTTGTCAGGAGTCGTGAACTTTTGATGGAATGGCCACGGCACACCAAATAGATCCCATCTTGCCTGTTTTCGGAAGGACGGGTAGAAAAAAGCGGTCGAAGTATTTGGGTTTCGTTTTCTTTGAACGCATTACTTTGAAAGGGGCTGAGGATCAACTCTTTGGCCGTTGGGTTTTCCCCAAGGAATTCAATCAATTTGTCTAGAAACACGGGGCTTTGGAGGGCATCGGAATGAAGAGACGTGAGGATCGGCGTACCGTTTTCAACAACCAGCAGAACGCGATGCTCGGCCCAATGGTCCGAATCAGCGAATGTTTCGGACGCTCTTTCTCCGGGTGTTGATTCCGGTCCTTCGCGCACTTCGGGATCCGGTTCGGAAAAGTTTTCTTCATAGCTTAGTGTAAGGGGCATTTGGCTTTCGTCCTGTATGTCTTGGTAATAGGCGCCGTAAAAAAACAGGGAAAGGGTGATCACGATAATCAGTACGCAATGCCATGGTTGCATGTATGGATGAAAAATGAATAATTAGGCAAAGGCAACTCCTTTGCCTCAGGGGTACGGATCGACGGCCGGATACCACCTAGGATGGTAGATTTGTCCGCCCTTTTCAAATTCCGAAAGGTTGACAATGAGATCAGAAAGATTTTCTAATGTCGTGAGTGTCAGACGACTTGGTTCCATTTGATTTTTCCCGCAAGCTCAGCGGGTTGCAGCGTTCACTCTACGCCTACATCCTGACCCTTTTGCCAAACCGTACGGATGCCGAAGACGTATTGCAGGACACGAATCTGATTCTATGCCGAAAGGCAAGCGAGTACGATCCCAAGGGTCATTTTCAAGGTTGGGCTTTCCAAATCGCGCGCTACCAAGTCATGGCTCACATCACCAAATCCAAGAGAAGTCGCCTTCAGTTTAGCAACGAGATTATCGAAGCATTGGCTGCAGAGGAGCTCGACACCAAGCGAATAGCCTTGAACCAAAAGGCTTTGCAATTGTGTTACGATTTGTTGCCTGACCATATGAAAAGGATTGCCCAACTCCGGTTCAGAGAAGACAGCCAATTAAAGGACATTGCCAAAAAGGTGGGCAGGCCCTTGGGCTCCGTATCGGCGACCCTGCATCGAATCAGGATCAACCTGATGGAATGCGTGCACAGGAAAATGCCCTTGGTCGAGGCGGAAAACGACGTCTGAGCTACCTTTCGAGAAAAAAAATCATTTTTTTTGGTAAGAAAAAGCGATTTTGCGCTAAATGCTCGTACAAACCTCCACCCCATGAATACAAGCGAAGTTTCTTTGAAAGAAGTAGAATTACTCACTGTGCGTGTCCTCGACGGCCTTCATGAGCCAAAGGACATGGACCGGCTTTCCGTTCTCCTGAGATCCTGCCCCGTCGCAAGATCGAGGTATGCCGAATTGGTGATTCAGGATTCTTTGCTTCATTGGGAGACAAGCGAGGTTCTTGAGTTTGAAACAAGCGAGCCGAAAAATGTTCCGTTTCCTAAAATGCCCTTGGTTGCATCCTTTGCGGCCGCCATCCTTGCGATTTTCGGGGTTTCGCATTGGAAGAATCGGACCTCTTCTCCTCCAGAGGATCTTGCTTCGGTTGCTCCGGCCCCTACGACGGCGGACGGCTCTACTTCAAGTTCAGCGGCCACGGCGGTACTTCCGATACCTCAAACTCATTTGGCCGCTCGCCCGACTCCTTCATCCGAGTCAGTCCTGGAGGTTGGTGGTGACGGACCCTTCTTTCGTTCGATTGATGCCAGGGCTGAGGCCAGCAAGGGCATCATGATTCTTGACGAAAACAAAAGGTTTGGCGAAGGCGGCATAGTCGAGATACGAAAAGACGCAGTGACATGGAACAGGGAAGAGCATTTGAGTGTTCCCGCCGAACAGGGTATCTTGCCTTTGGATGGAGATCGAATGATCAAGCTATCGAAACTCGCTATCGACGTGTCGACCCAATCGGCCGAGACCTCCGACACGGTCAGGGTTTTGGACCTGCGTGAAATCATTCGTCAGCAGGATGTTTCGACCGTTCGCCTGAACACAAGCGTGTTCTTCAATCAAAGCCTTGGCCTCGTTCGGCAGTCCACGGAGTTTTCCCTAAGCGTCCATGCCATCAAGTCTGAAGAAGGCGAAGCCCATCGTTCCATAGGACACCAAAAGACGAGCCTCAACGGCGATCTTGATCCAATCACTTGGGAAGAATTAAACAGCGAATTTGAGATCCCGAAGGGTACGGATTACGTGATCGTCGCCTTGAATGCAAGAAGAGAGGGCACTAACGCCTTGATTCCGGATTTGGGTGGTCTGTACGCAGACCAACTTCACTTGGGGCTCGTGGTAAACGACCAAGAATCCATTCGTTTGTAAAACGCTCCTTTGCGTTGACACCATATCATGCGTTGGAGAAAGATTCACGCATGATCAACAGATTTGCCGTTTTCGTTTCCTCGCTCCTTTTTTCGACTTGTCTATCGGCCGATGATTGGCCTGCTTTCGGTGGACCGGACAGAAATCAGGTATCACGGGAAAAGAGCTTTCGCGCAAATTGGGGAGATGATGAGCCCGTACGGTTATGGGCACTGGACGTTGGTTTGGGCTATTCGGGCATTGTGGAGGTCAACGGAAAGGCCTATACGCAAGGATATTCAAATGGGAAAAACACCCTTTTTTGCGTCGCTGTGGAAAGCGGAAAAATTCTTTGGACGCACCAATACCCTTGCGAAAAAGCACCCAAGTATTTTCAGGGTGGGAGCCGCAGCACTCCGGCGATAAGTGATGGAATTCTGTACCTGAACAGCCACCAAGGCGATTTCTATGCCCTGGATGCCGAAAATGGAAAAATTCTCTGGACCAAGAACCTCCTGAAGGACTTCGGCGGCAGGCGACCGGACTGGGGTTTCTCGGGATCTCCGCTTTGTATGGCAGACAAGGTGATTTTCGAGACCGGTTCGGAAAATGGATCACTCGTCGCTTTGGATGCGAAAAGTGGCGAACCAAGGTGGCGGGCAGGTAGCTATGAGGCGGGCTATTCTTCACCCATGATGCGCTCCGATGGCAAAGGCGAAATATTGGTGTTCAATGGGTATGGACTTGTGTCGCACGCTTTGTCCGACGGCAGGGTGTTGAAGAAATATCAGCACAAGACCCGGTTCGGAATCAATGCCGCTCAACCCATTGACTTGGGTTCCAGCGTTCTCATTTCCAGCGCCTATGGCAAAGGTTCGGCTTTGGTAGACTTTGCGAGGTCCCGTCCGCGCGCTTTGTGGGAATCCTCCTCGTTTTCTTGCCAAATGGCCAGCTTGGTCAGGTTGGGAGATTATGCCTATGGGATCGAGGGGCAAAGCGGAGCCCGCGTGGACAAAGCAAGGTTGTTTTGTCTGGAGATCAAGAAAGGCAAGAAAAGATGGGAAAAAGAGGGGTTTGGCTTGGGTACTGTTCTTCTCGTGGAAAACAAATTGGTCATTCTGAGCGATCGGGGTGAACTCGTGATTGCTGACGCAAATCACTACAAGTTTCAAGAATTGGCCAGGTTTCAAGTTCTCTCCGGGAAGGAGAATTGGACTCCCCCCACTTATGCCAATGGCAGAATGCACTGCAGAAGCAGCCGGGGAAAATGGGTTTGCCTGAAGATGGGAGGCGATTCCACGGTCATTCGGAATGAAGACGCCGATTGATCTCGGCCAGCAATCCGAGAAACTTTTCTCTTTCTGATTCGGAGAGAATGGCCAGCGTCTCTTCCTCAAGCCGGACCGCAACTTTCCTTGCCTGCTCGAACAAGTTCTTTCCCTTGGAGGTACAAAAGACGAGCTTTTTTCTGCGGTCCTCAACATCCGCTCTTCTTTCAATGAGTCCCATTCTTTCCATTCTCGCCATTAATCCGGCGATGTTGTTCGGATCAGTGAACATGAGTTTTTTCAAAGTCAATTGGTAAACGGTTCCGGAGGGAAGCTCGTTTAGCCATCGAAGGGCAATGTATTGGTCGGGGGTCAGACCGATTGCC
>JAYOII010000286.1:3544-4236 GCA_038118685.1 Opitutia bacterium | reverse complement strand
GTCCAAACCACGGCCCTCACGCCCGAGAGGCAAGCGGACCAACTTACCCCGTTTGAGGTAGTTCTTGGCGTTGGTCGTATCGGTCTCAACCTGGATCGACTCCCCGCTGGTAACCTTGAAGGTAAAGGAATAGGAGGCCCTCCCGTGGGCCGTCTGCTTGAACGGAAACTTCATGATGTCGGGACTAAAGGGATCACGGTCCCGGTCGTAGCCGTGCTCCTCGAATTCAACCTCATCGAGGGCCGCCCGGTTGGTCAGAAAAGCAGGCTGAAAATCAGTCATCCAGACTCTTCCTCGGGTGCCCTCGTCCATGAACGCCTGAGTGAGGTACTCGGACAGGTCGGGACCTTCGAAGAGATAATTGTCAACCGGTTCGACGTTCCATTTGTCGTTGACTCGCTTGCCGGGGATCCAGAAAACGATCGTTTTCTCGGGGGTCAAGTCGGCCGGACCAAGTTCAGGATCGGCAAGGGGAGTTGTCGGGGGATCGGGTAATTCGAAGTCAAGAAAGGTGATTTGCTTGCCATCCACTTTTATATTCAAATCAACCTCTTGTTCTCCTTTTTCTAAAAAAGCGACCAATTCGTCAATCTTGTCACGCTCATCGTCCCTGAAAACATAGGGAAGCTTGTTTTTGTCCACCAAGAGTTCAATTTGCCCCTGTAGCGGCTTGTAATAAAAAAAATCAGCCC
>JAYOII010000286.1:0-3534 GCA_038118685.1 Opitutia bacterium | reverse complement strand
GCTTTGAGTGTCCTGGGTGTTCCGCTCGGAACCTCCGGCTCAACCGGATCGGGCTTCTCCTGAGGATCGAGTGGGAGTTTGACCGGGTCGTAATAAACGATTCGACCGTCCTGCACGCGAGGCATGAAATCAACGGGTGAACCGGCCTGAACAAGTTCGTAGAGTTTGAGCATCTTTCTTCTTTCGGATGAACTGAGCAACCGAAGCGAAAGAGGATAACTTTCTTCTCCCGAACTGAAGAACAGAGTGCTTTTGTCATCGGAAAGGGAGACCGAATCCTTGGCCGCAAGGTTGATGGAACGAGGCCTGCCTCTGTCCTCCGGATCGGGCGCCCTCTCAATCGACTCAAAGCTCAATTTGTCCTCACCGTCCCTGCTGATCACCACCTCCAACTCTTCCCCTTCGCTCATCTGAAGCAGATCCTTCCCCATGGCTTCACGCTGATTGTCGCTTAGGGCCACTTGAACGACCTCTCCTGCACCCGCATCCAACTTGACCCAATTCAAGCCAAAGTGAGTCTGCACCAGCCTAAGGTATTCCGTGCGGTCCACCTGAACGGGAGAATCGGGAACGACTGACAAAGCCTGCACTTGGGAAGATTGACTTCCCCCATCCGGATCAGGGGAAACCGCTGGGTTTGCGGGTTCGGGTGAGGCAATCTCCTGATCCTTGAACCAATCCCCGAGACCAGCCATCAAGCCCCAAATCAATACGGCGAGCAGACAAAGTGCGGTCGAGATAACGGCCAACTGCAGAAGCCAAGGCCGCTTCTTCTTGCTCTTCGAAATTTTAGCCTCCTGCGCCACCATAGTGGAGCCGGCCGGAGCGGCTGCAACGGGGGCTGCGGCCTTCGCTCGCTGAAGCTCCTGATCGGAGAAAGGAGCTTTGCTGACGGTGGCCGATTTCTTTTTGGCCGCCGCCTTGACAGGCCCCTTTCTCGCCAAATTCTGTAAATTCGGATCCAATGGGTCGGCAATTTCGGTGGCTGACCAATTTCGAAGATCCAAATAATTCCGAATGCCGCCCTGTTTCAGGCGCTCGCCAGCCGGTTGGCCTTGGATTCCAATCCAAGCGAACGACTTGGCATCGTCGTTGCCTTGCAAAAAGGTGGTGAAGGAAAAATCCCAGGCATCGAGGCTGATCTTGAACAAAGCGCTCGATTCGGCAAAAAGAGTGAGGAGTGTATTGGGGTTTCCTTCTTGGGATTCAAGGACAATCGGCTTAATCACCTCAGGTGAAACGAGGCTCGCCGCATTTCCCGGGTCATTGGTCACCTGCAGCCAACTTTGGCAAGGAACCAACCCCGAGGACTTGCAACCCGTAAGTGTGACGACTTCCTCCTCGCCCAAATACCTGGGTCCATCCGTCCAAGTCCTAAGCCAACCGTCCCAATTGAGAAAAATTTCCGCCGGGGAGGGTGAAGTTGCGATCTCAAAACCGTCGAGCACCAAGTGATGAGCCAGGTAGTTCGTCCGGTTCGTATAATCCAAACCGGCGTCACAAATTTTGGTGAGAACGTAAAACTCCTCGGAGCCCAAGGGCACTTTTCGAAAGATGCAAATGTCCGAGCGGCTTGAGCCGGTTTGCTGCCCGAAATCATAAACGCTCAGTCTTTCAAGCTCACGGACCAACCGGTGCCTGAGATCCTTGTGACGGGCAACCGTGCAGTAACCCGACCTGCCTGGCTCCAAACCTTGCGGGGTACTTGTGAAAATCAGTTGTTGAGCCATGGAGAAACGGAGAGATTCGTCAAACCTTGTTCACGACGGGAAACAAATCGGGTTCGACGAACGACAAGGTCCAAAGCGTAGGAACTTCGACCATGACGGGATCGATTTTGTCCGGATCGGGAGCAATGAACTTTTGGCCGTCGATTTCGACTCTCTCCGGGCTATGGCCGAAGGGGCTGACCGGGAAGTATTTGACGTTGCGGGACAAGGCTTCCGAATTGGCCACGATCGAAGGGTGCATGTCCATCATGTATTCGCGAATGATTTCCGAGTTTTTATCGACGATTTCCATATCCAGCTGCTTGTCCACGATGGGCCAGAGAATCCGCTCCCAATCGAGCTGGTCACGAAGAATATCACACTTTCCGATCATGACTGCAACCGGAACGTCGATTCTATCGGCAATGCTGATGTTCTGGTTTTGCTTAACCCTCACCTCAAGCTCGGCCATGATGACGTCCTGCTGATCCAGTCTTTTCCCTGCTCCATCCATGGTGAACTGCGGGTCTTCATGCCCACGGAGGGTTCTGCGGAATTCCGGACTGGCAATTGGATCAAAGAGAAAAAAGATACCCGAGGAACTCGCCACGTGAAGGGTTCCGGGAGATTCCTCGTTCGCAATGCCCGGTTCAAAATGTTCCCCCGCATTGTCATAGAAAATAAGCGAGCAATCACGTCCTGCGCCACGTGGATCGGACAGACTGAAAACAAAAGGTCTGGGCAAAGCGACCACCCGATCGTGTCTTTGGAGCCGCTCGTACATTTCACCCTCAAGCTGGGTCTTGATAAGCATCGCGTCCTCCGAACTGCTTCCGGCAAAAAGCCGGTTCTTCATTGAATTGATAATGGCGTTGCAGGTCGGATCGGCATCCCTGAAGGCAACTCCGAATTCCTTGAAGAGAGTTCGCTGCAACTGCCTTACCAAGACGCTAAGGTAATAAGACTTCCCCGCACTCGGAGCGCCCACGATTGAAAAAATATGATGGGGCACGTCCATGAAGCCCGGGGGCAATTTCCGGTGGCAGTGCGGACAGGCGACGTCGGTCGTGGGAAGACCCATCGCATCCATGGCCTGCCCTTTCGAGTTAAACTCGGTGGGAACGAATCTAAGCATCGCATCCTCGCCAAGCTTTCGATCCCCCCTGAGATCCTCGTGCACGGCAATGCTCAGCACGTCCGCTCGGTCGAATTTCAGCCAACAGGTCGGGCAAGTGAACTCACCACGATCGGGATCAACGACGACTTCTTCCTCATAGAGAGCTTCTTCCTCCTCGTCATCAGCTTCGGGTTGCTGGAGATAGTCGACGAGATGCATGACCCAAAAAGGGACGTCCAAACCAACCGGCTTGATGGCGCATTCGGCCAAGTCGGCGCCGATTTCCCGAATTTTGTCCAAAACCTCGTAACGAGCGCACTGAGCGTAATCGGTTGCCGTTCTTCCATTGGCGAGAATCCATTGTCCCTTTTGAATCTGATCGGCCCAAGCCTTGGGATCCTTTCCAGCAAAAACAATGAGCGGATAACCGAGGAACTGCAAGGTGCAGACCTCGTCGTCCTCGACGTTGAAAGGTTCTGAAAACGGGCCTCCGTTGACGAGAAGGCGCTCGTCCCCCTTTTTGTTGGGAACGATACGGAAAGCATTGCCCGATTTTTTGATCATGCAGGCACCTTCCCAATCCTCGCCGCCCGGCACTTGCCAATCCGCATTCCCCATGCAACCGACTATAAAAGGGAACTTTTCCAGCATACGGAACTGCCCCTCGAGGCAGTCGAAGATTCCTATGGTACTCTTCCTACCAAGCAT
>JAYOII010000285.1:0-4253 GCA_038118685.1 Opitutia bacterium | reverse complement strand
GTACGAGGACATCGCATCAGAACACCAACGGATCGTGGAAGCCATTTTGGCCAAGGACTTGGACAAAGCTCTTTATTACTTGGGGGAGAACGTCATCTAAAACCATGAACCTCCGGGCAGGATTACTTGCGCTGGCGCTTCCAATCACTGGCTTGGCGCATAATCAAAAGGATGAGGGAGAAAGACTGTTCTCGCTTAAAATCAATGCCCTTTTGGAAAGCAAATGCCTAGCCTGCCATAGCGCCAAGAAGGGAAAAATCAAAGGTGACTTGGACCTTTCGTCCCGCAAGGGCACATTGCTCGGAGGGGAGACATCGGAAAAAGTACTCGTTCCCGGGCAACCCGATCAGAGCCTCCTCATGACCGCAATCCAATGGAAGGACGAGGACTATGAGATGCCTCCCAAGGAAAACGACCGCTTGAGCGAGGAACAGATTGGGTGGATGCGAGAATGGATCAGACTCGGCGCCCCCTGGCCCGATCAAGCCACACGGAAGAGATATTTGCTCGAAGAACGGGCCAAGCCCGTTACGGAGGACGGCATTCTGGTCAAAACCAGCGGTGGCTTGTCCGACGAATGGACTTACAGGCGCTACAAGCTCGAGGACATGTGGGCCTTCCAAAGCCTCGAACAACCGGAAGTCCCGATCCCGGGACTGAACCCCGTCGATTCTTTCGTCAGGGCGAAGCTGGACCAGCAAAAGATCGAGCCCGGTCCGACCGCTCCTTTCCGTGATTTGGTCAAACGCGCCTACCTCGACCTTCACGGACTCACTCCGACTCCTTACGAAATCTACCAATTTCGCCTTGCCTGGGACAAGGATCCTCAAAAAGCATGGGTCGACTTGATCGACAAATTGCTCGAAAGCCCTCATTACGGCGAACGCTCGGCCCAGCATTGGCTCGACGTGGCCCGTTACGCGGATACGGCCGGCTTCTCCAATGACTACGAGCGCTCCAACATGTGGAGATATCGGGATTACGTAACCCGCTCCTTCAACAACGACAAGCCCTACGATCAATTCGTAGTCGAACAAATTGCCGGTGACGAACTTTGGGAAGAACAGCCCGAGGGAAAGAAGGATTCTCAACTTTTGGTCGCAAGCTCCTTTCTGCGCATGGGACCATGGGATCCGGCCATGGTGCTCAAACCGCAAGCCAGGCAGTTGTACCTCGACGACGTGGTCAATTCAGTCGGACAGACCTTCCTGAGCACGACCATGCGCTGCTTCAAGTGCCACGACCACAAGTTCGATCCCCTCCCCACCCGTGATTACTATAGAATGTACGCCGCTTTCTCCGCGACTCAACTGGCTGAACGGCCTGCGCCTTTTGCCAAGGAAGAAAATCTTTCGGGCCTCAACGAGGGGAAAAAAGCCACCCGGCGGATGCTCGACTTCGCGAAAGAAAAATACCAAGGGCTTCTCGAAAAGCAGGAGAACGCCGCCAAGGCATGGTACGCGCAAAGAGGCAAAGAATACGTCAACGAGAACAAACGGAGGAGTTTGCCCGACGAAGAAAAGCCACCCCGTTACGTCGGACTGAACCCCGTCGAGCAAGGCAGGCTCAAGGTTCGCAGACAGGACGATTGGATCTGGACCCGCCGCCTCGAGCGCTACGAGCCCATGGCTCAGTCGGTTTACAACGGTCCCGTGCCCAATTCCCTCAACGCTCGGAAAATGAGAATGCCCGGCAAAATTCCGGACAATCCCGTCCCGCCTTCCCGCATCCTCATGGGAGGAGCGTTGGAAGCCCCGGGTGAACCCGTTCAACCCGGTGTCCTGAGCGCCCTCGGTCTATCGACGTCCGATGACCCTAAAAAACCTTATTTGTTGACGAACGAACGATCGGGCAGACGGCTCGCCTTGGCCAAATGGATTGCTCATCCCAAGAACCCTCTTACGCCGCGGTCCATTGTGAACCGAGTTTGGCAAAGACATTTTGGCAAACCCCTTGCGGGGAACCCGAACAATTTCGGAGCCAAGGGAAAGAAGCCCACTCACCCGGAGCTTTTGGACTGGTTGGCTGCCGATTTCATAAAACACGGATGGAAATTCAAACGCCTCCACAAGTTGATCATGCTCTCCGACACCTACCGTCTTTCCACCTCGCACCCCGAGATGGAAAAACTCCGCAACGAGGATCCCGAAAATCACTTGCTTGCCTATCGTTTTCCACGTCGCCTCACTGCCGAGGAACTACGCGACGGCATGCTGGTCAGTACGGGGGAACTCAATCGTCAGGTCGGCGGCCTGCCCGTAATGCCTGAAATCAACATGGAGGTCGCCCTCCAACCCAGAATGATCCAGTTCTCCCTCGCCCCCGCCTACCAACCGTCGATTTGGCCCAAGCAAAGAAACCGCCGGACCCTGTACGCCTACCGGGTGCGAGGACAACCGGACCCCTTTCTCGAGCTGTTCAACCAACCCAACCCCAACGACTCCTGCGAAGAACGGGTTGCCGAGTCGGTCACGCCTCAAGCCTTCAGCCTGCTCAACAGCGACTTTATGAACGACCGTTCCATGGCCTTGGCCCTCCGTACGGAGAAGGAATTCGAAAATCTCAGAATGCAAGTCAAGCGGGTGGTCCAATTGGCCCTGGGGCGGGTTCCCGAGAAGTCAGAATGGGACAGGTTGGAAAACTACGTTAAGAAGATGCGGGAATATCACCTCGAGCATGAACCCGAGAAGCCCACCTACCCGACCTCCATCACCCGTTCCCTCGTCGAGGAAGCCACCGGCTTGCCTTTCGAGTACGAGGAAATCCTCCCCGCTTTTCAAAACTACCATGCCGACAAGAAAGCCCATGAAGTCAGCCCCAATACGAGGGCCCTCGCGGACTTGTGCCTGGTTCTTTTCAACACCAACGAATTTATGTACGTTTACTGAGATGAAGACACCGTTTTGCGTTCCCGCCCTCAACCGTCGCGATTTCCTCTATGGGCTGACCTCCTCCCTTGGAGCTCTGGCCATGACCGATTTGATGGCCCAGGAGTCCGCCACCTCAAGTGGCGTGAAAAAGCCGATGCACGAACCCAAGGCGAAAAACGTCATTATGCTCTTCATGGAGGGGGGGCCCAGCCAAGTCGACACCTTCGACCCCAAACCCAAGCTCAACTCCTTGCACAAGAAAGAAAGCAAGCGAACCGGCACCTTGGAGCAGGGATACAAGTTTTTCGTTGGCAGCCCATACAGTTCGCGCAAGGTAGGAAAATCCGGACTGGACATGAGCGATCATTGGGTCCACCTCCCCGAGGTCGCCGATGAGTTGTGCAATTACCGCGGTTGCTTCGCTGAGTCTCTCAACCACCCGGAAGCCCTCTTTCACATGAACACGGGTAGTCGGCTCGGCGGTGACCCCGCCCTCGGCGCTTGGGCCAATTACGGATTGGGTTCGGTCAATCAAAACCTTCCCGGTTACGTCGTCATGACCGAGCTCGCCCTGCCCCAAGGGGGATCGCGCAATTGGTCGAACGGTTTTCTTCCCGGACAATACCAAGGCACCCGTTTGCGTCCCACCGGTTCCCCGATCCTCGACTTAAACGGCCCTTCTCACAAGACCCGCCGACACCAAAGACAAGCCCTCGACGAACTGGCCTTTCTCAACAAGCGCCACATGGCCAAGCGCCCCCAACACGATGAACTCGAGTCCCGCATGCAAAGCTACGAGCTCGCCTACCGCATGCAAATGGAAGTTCCCGGAGTAATCGATTTGGAAGGGGAAACGGAAAAAACGAAGGAAGCCTACGGCTTGAACCAAAAGGAGACGGCCGAATTCGGCAAACAATGCCTCATGGCCCGCCGGCTGGTGGAGAAGGGGGTTCGGTTCGTGCAGATTTTCTCAGGGGGATGGGACAGCCACGACTACCTCGAGCGTGCCCATGCCGCCCGTATCAAGAGCGTGGACCAACCCATGACCGCTCTCATCAAGGATTTGAAAAACCGTGGCATGCTCAAGGATACGTTGGTCCTTTGGCTCGGTGAATTCGGCAGAACCCCGGACAACAATCGCAGGGGCGGAGTCTATGCCATCGGTCGGGGCCACAACAACCAAGCCATGACCATCCTCATGGCCGGTGGAGGCGTCAAGCCGGGCAGTATCGTCGGAGCCACGGACGAATTGGGCGCGAAGGCAGTCGAGGTCGCCCACCCGATTCGCGACCTGCA
Organism: Opitutia bacterium; assembly: GCA_038118685.1. Classification (GTDB taxonomy): domain Bacteria; phylum Verrucomicrobiota; class Verrucomicrobiia; order Opitutales; family Seribacteraceae; genus Seribacter. The sequence continues at coordinate 87 of JAYOII010000285.1, read as the reverse complement.
CGTCACCCTTCTTCATCTGCTCGGGTTGGATGACAACAAGCTCACCTTCTTTCACGCAGGACGCTACAAGCAACTCAGCCAGTTCGG
>JAYOII010000284.1:886-4260 GCA_038118685.1 Opitutia bacterium | reverse complement strand
GCACTATCCAGCCAAGGCCAAACGGGTGATCTATCTCTTCCAGTCAGGCGGCCCCTCTCAGATCGATCTTTTCGACCACAAGCCCCGCTTGAACAAGGAGACCGGCAAGGAGTTGCCCGACTCCGTACGCAAGGGCCAACGCCTGACCGGAATGTCCGGAAACCAGGCAAGCCTTCCCCTCGTCGGTTCGCCTTTCAAGTTTTCCCAGCATGGCCAGAGCGGACAATGGATCAGCGAACTCCTACCCCACACCGCTAAAGCCGCCGACGACATTTGCATCGTAAATTCCATGTACACCGAGGCCATCAACCATGGCCCGGGCGTGACCTTCATGCAGACGGGCTCTCAATTTCCGGGTCGGCCCAGCATGGGCGCCTGGCTCTCCTACGGATTGGGATCGATGAACGAGAACCTTCCTAGCTTCGTTACGTTGGTGACCAAAAACAAAGGCGGACAACCTCTTGTCTCGCGGCTTTGGGGAAGCGGTTTTCTTCCCGGCAAGCACGCCGGCACGCGCTTTCGGGCCGACAAAGACGCAATCCTCTACTTGAACAGCCCACAAGGCATTTCCACCCGGAGCAGGCGGAACATGCTCGACCGCCTGAAGGAACTCCATGAAATCCAGCTGCAGCGGACGGGTGACGATGGACTGGAAACCAAAATCGCCCAGTACGAAATGGGCTTCCGTATGCAAAGCTCCATTCCCGAGGTCACCGATCTGGCAAAGGAGCCCGACTCCAGTATCAAGCGCTACGGGGAAGACGCCCGCAAACCGGGAACTTTCCCGGCCAATTGCCTCCTGGCGCGCAGGCTCGCCGAAAAGGGGGTGCGCTTCATCCAACTCTACCACCCGGGCTGGGACCAGCACGGGGGCTTGCCCGGCGGAATCAAGCGGCAATGCAAGGAAACCGACCAAGCTTCTTATGCCTTGGTGGCGGACTTGAAACAACGTGGGTTGCTCAAGGACACCCTCGTGATTTGGGGGGGTGAATTCGGTCGGACCAATTATTGTCAGGGAAAATTCAACAGCTCGAACTTTGGGCGCGATCATCACCCCCGAAATTTCTCCACTTGGTTCGCCGGGGGCGGCGTAAAAGGCGGACTGACTTACGGACAATCGGACGACTACTCCTACAGCGTCGCCGAGAACGGCGTTCACGTGCATGATTTCCATGCCACCATTCTGCACCTGTTGGGGATCGACCATGAACGGTTGACCTTCAAATACCAAGGGCGTTACTTCCGGCTGACCGACGTTCACGGACACGTCGTGAAACCAATCATCGCCTGAGAAGAAAATTCTTTTCAGGCAAACTTGGCGCTTTGGCAACAAAGTCGCGGGATCTTTGATAAAAACACCGAAATTTGCTTCTTTGACTTAAAAATTCATTTGAGAAACGCTATGTAATAAGCATCATTGACTTTTGCCCGTCTAATAAAAACAAACGAATTACATCATGATCGTTCAACTGTTCCGAATCTTTTTCCCGCTAGCATTCTTGTGTGCCATTGCCGCCAATGTTCATGCCACCCTCGAACTCAAGAAGGGGGACCGTATTTCTCTCGTAGGCGCGGGCATGGGCTCGCGAATGGTTCACTACGGCCATTTCGAGACGGAACTTTACCTTCGCTTTCCTGAACTCGATCTGACCATCCGCAACCTTTGCGACGAAGGCAACACCCCGGGTTTCAGACCTCATCCCGGAAGAGGACAAGACGGGCAATATGCCTTCCCGGGAGCCAAGGAACTCATCCACAAAAAGCTTCAAGCCTCCTCCGGTCCCAAGGGGCATTTCGAAACCCCCGATCAGTGGCTCACCCGTCTCGAGACGGACGTCGTTCTTGCCTTCTTTGGCTTCAATTCGTCCTTTGACGGGAAACGGGAGTTGGGACGGTTCCAAAAGGAACTCGATGCCTTCCTCAAGCATACTCTCTCTCAAAAATACAATGGAAAGAGCGCTCCGAAGCTTGCCCTGATTTCACCGACTGCCCTTCAACCCATGCCCGGCGTAACTTCCGGATCCAGGCAAAACGCCAACCTGATCCTTTACGTGGAAGGAATGCGTCAAGTCGCCAAGCAAAACAAAGTTTTGTTCGTCGATGCCTTCAGCCCCTCCAACGCTTGGTACGCCGACGGCAAACCTCACACCGTGGACGGAGCCCTCTTGAACGACTTGGGCTACCGTAAGCTTGCGAGCTTTCTTGCCGACTCCCTTTTCCAAAAGGCAAAACCCGCATCCAAGTTTCGACTCAGCGCCCACAAAGCCGTCATGGACAAAAATTATTTTTGGCTGAACGACTACAAAGTCCCCAATGGCGTTCATGTTTATGGCCGTCGCTACAATCCATTCGGCCCGAAAAATTATCCCTTCGAACTCAAGAAGACCCGCGAATATACCGAAATCCGGGATCAGGCCATCTGGGCCACCGTCAAAGGAAAAAAGTTCGACGTCGCCGAGGAAGACGCCAAGACCTCCAAATTGCCCCCCGTTAAGACCAACTACGTTCCCAACAACAGGAATGGAAAGAACGGTTATTTGGATTACGTTCCCGGACCGAAAGCCAAAACCAAGATTCAGGTGGCGGAAGGCTACAAGATCGAATTGTTTGCCGACGAAGACCGTTTCCCCGATTTGGCCAACCCCGTGCAAATGGCCTTCGACAACAAGGGACGACTTTGGGTCTCGACGATGGCAAGCTATCCGCATTATCGCATCGGAGATCCTCTTCCTCAGGACAAGCTGATCATTTTCGAGGATACCGACAACGACGGCAAGGCGGACAAACAGATCAATTTCGCCGATGATCTCCATATTCCGATCGGGTTCGAGATCTCCCACGACGGGGTCTACGTCTCCCAAAGCGGTAGCCTGATCCGCCTGCGTGACACCGATGGAGACGACCGCTACGACGAGCGCGAAGTCATGCTCTCCGGCTTCGACGACCACGACACCCACCATGCCATCTCCGCCTTTTGCGCCGACCCATCGGGCGCCTTCATCATGTGCGAAGGGGTATTCCTGCACAGCAACGTCGAATCCGCATTCGGACCGCAAAGGGGAACCAACGGTGGTTTCTATCGCTACAGTCCGCAAAAAAAGACCATCATCCGCTATTCCCAGTTCAGCATCCCCAATCCATGGGGTTTGGCTTTTGATGACTATGGACAGGACCTCTTCCTTCACACCTCGGGGACAAGTTTTTCGTGGATGCTTCCGGGCATGGTCAAGGCCCGCTACGGAGCCAACATGAAGGCCCCCAGCATTTTGAAATCCAATCAGGTCCGTCCGACTTCGGGAGTCGAATTCGTATCAAGCAGGCACTTTCCCGATGAAGTGCAAGGCGACGTCCTGATCAACAACAACATCGGCTTC
>JAYOII010000284.1:0-876 GCA_038118685.1 Opitutia bacterium | reverse complement strand
GTATCAAACAGCACCAAATGATCGACGAGGACCCGGGCTTTACGACTCAATACCGCCAAGACCTGCTCGTATCCAAAGACTTGAACTTCCGACCGACCGACTTGGAATTCGCCCCCGATGGTTCTCTTTACGTGGTGGACTGGCAAAACGCTCTGATCGGCCATATGCAACACAGCGCCCGGGATCCCAACCGCGACCATACCCATGGACGTATTTACCGGGTCACCTACCCCTCGCGGCCTCTCGTCAAACCCGCCAAGATCGACGGAGCCTCGATCCCTCAGCTCCTCGAGAACCTCAAACTTCCCGAATACCGCTCGCGCTACCGGACCCTCCGCGAGCTTCGCAGCCGTAATGCCGACGAAGTCGTCAAGGCTACCTTGAAATGGGTGGACGCATTGCCCAAGGACGCGGACGAACGGCTCAAACTGGAAGCTCTTTGGGTAACGTGGGGGGCCAAACAAACCAATTTTGAGCTTCTGCGCAAGCTGATCGATTCCTCCGACCACCGGATCCGTTCCGCCGCCGTGCGTGTCCTGCGGTTCAACATGGACAGGAATCCCTTTTTCACAAACCGCAAAAAGTTGCTCCTCAAAGCCGCCGGCGATTCGCACGGCCGGGTCAGGATGGAGGCAGTCGTGGCCGCCTCTTTCGTGGACAGAAAAACCGGATTGGAAATCCTGAAAACAGCCGAAAGCAACGAGGTTCACAAGCAGTACAAAACAACCTACGATTACGCGAGGGGTGTTCTCGAAAATGCTCCGGCTCCCGTCGAAACCGACAAAACAAAGGTGAGTCCGCCCAAACACCTATCCAAAAAAGATGCCGATTTGTTCGTAAAAGGAGCCGAGGTTTTCAACCGCGAGGCCCATTGCG
>JAYOII010000283.1:2821-4275 GCA_038118685.1 Opitutia bacterium | reverse complement strand
ATACCTTGCCTGTCGGCGAAGTAAACGGCACCACGGTCAAGCTTCATGGCTCGGTGATGGATACGGGGGGACTGACACCCACCGAGTTCGGCTTTCTGCTTTCTTCCCGGCCCAACCCGATGGAGCAGGGTTCCGGGGTGATCCGTTTGGCGGCCGAATCAAACGCAAGCTCCTTCTCGGCGGTGGCAGACGATCTGATGGCGGGTAAGACCTATTACTTCCGGGCCTTTGCAGTGAATGGCGAAGGGATCGGATACGGGTTCGAGGAGAGCTTCGAAACCCCTGCCGGACCGAGGCGCCCGACTTGGATCGAAGCAGTTCCCGGTACGGTCAAGGGCTGGTGGATGAGCCCTTGGTTGGGCAATTTTTACCTCAATGCGAACGGCTGGGCGAGGCATGAAAAGCTCGGTTGGGTCTTCCCCGTCCAAAGTTCGACAGCCGGCTTGTGGCTTTGGAAGGAAGGGTTCGGGTGGCTCTGGACGGGCGAGGCCGTCTATCCTTTCCTTTATCGCAACACCAACGGAGGCTGGTTGTATTTCTACGGCAGGCGGGAGGAAACCCTCCTCTTCTACGACTACTCGACCAAGGACTGGATCATCCGCCGAGACGGGCAATGAGAATCCGGTCCGATGGCCGATCAAATCGGCCGAGTGAACAACTTCAAGAATGTTTCCTCGGGCGGAAATGCCTTGATTAATCGTCAGACTTTTGATCAAATTGACGGGAATATAAGTATCGGTACGATTCCGAATTCTTAAATCAAAGTACAACCCCATCAACGCATGAAGACCGTAAAGCTTCTTTTTTTGTTCACCCTGTCCTTGGGCCTCGGCTCAATTTTTTCTTTCGCTCAATTGGCTGACAAGGATGCGAACAAATCCAAACCGAAAAAGTTTGAGGACTTTCATTCGAACTTGGGGCAGCAGGGGATAGTCGAATTGAGGGATTCCCCACGCAGAGGACTTCCGTCAAGACTCGGTTCCACTCCTCGTTTCGTGCCTATCGGAAACCTTCAGTCCAATCCCATGTTTTTGCCCGGAGGGGGGGCGGACGGTACTACCGTGCCTTCATCCACGAGAAAAAGATGGTCGAGAGACGAGCCTGGCGAGGAAAAGAAACCTTCCGCGGTAAGTGCCAGCGTCTTTGCCGGCAGCCGTCCTTATCAGACGAACAACGTACTGCGCTCGCCGTCGGGTGAGATCGATTCCGGAGTTTGGGAAAACACTTTGGGCGGTTCCGTTACGGGCCAGCCTTTCAAGGTGGGGGATTACCTCTCGTTGATTCCGCGATTGGACTTGATCATGCAGTGGTCCAATTACGGCGAAGAAACGGTAAGTGATCTTTTGGATTACCGTTTTGGATTGATCAAGGGTGGTTTGGGGGCTTCCTTGCCCGGTGATTGGACCCTGACCACAGCCCTCGAATACAATGTTTTGCACAGCCAATTCTCGGGT
>JAYOII010000283.1:0-2811 GCA_038118685.1 Opitutia bacterium | reverse complement strand
CGGGTGACCGAATGTTCGATGCGGTGGCTCCCTCCTTGCAGTTGCAAAAGGTGGTGGGGCTTCGTGACACCACCTTTTTGATGGTGGACGGAATGCTCAAGCTTTCCAACACCAACCGTGAGATCGACGTTTTGTTGCCGGGTATTTTTGCCGATGACGGGGATAATTTTCAGACCACTTTGAACCTGAGCCTGATTCAAACTTTCGGAGACAGTGGAAAATACGTGCTGATGCCGACCCTTGGCCTTACCCGTTCCGAGTATTTGAAAAACTTGCAGGATGGACGAGCCGATTTGGTCTTTTCCGCCGGGGTAAGCGGAATATGGCAAGCGTTGGATTGGCTGAGTTTGCAGACTTTCCTCAATTACTCGACGCTTTCCACGAACAGCAAAGGTGACGCCGTAGGCGCTTCCACTTTCGATGCGTGGGACGTCGGGCTTTCGGTCACCGCCAGTTACACGTTTTAGTTTTGCGCTGGGATTGATCCTTTTTTCGGGAAAATTTTGTTTCCCGTCTGATCTTCTTGGATGCTTTCATGCGTTTCGGGGAGCAAACTGAAGGTTTGACCTTGTTGGGGATCCTCTTTTGTATTCTTTCATGAAAACAATTCTGCTGTCGTTGCTTGTATCTTAAGCCTTCTCGGTTCTCTTCGTGATCAGTACCCATCTCGTTCTAACGAGCCAAGGGGAAGGGGCCTTCTCCAAAACGGCAGAAGGAACCGCGGAATCCATATCCCGTGCGAGCTTTCTTCCATCCGACACGCGCTTGACGATCCGTCCGAGAAGCGGTATCGAGACCTTGAGAGCCGGGTATCATTTCCGTTTCGGTTCGGATACCAGTTTCACCCTTCGGGATGACGTGCTCGTTCTTCACGAGGGTTCGATCATGATGCTCTCCAGAAAAATCGGTGAGTCCGTGCATCTTTCGAGTCCGGAAACCCAAGTCAAGTTGTCCGGTATCGGAACCTGCATGGCCGAGGTCGAGCCCAACGGCGGGCTTAAACTCCTTTGCGTTCTTGGCCGGATCCTGATTTTCTCGGATTCCGGGAAATTCGAGCTTCTTCCAGGTGAGTTGGTTTTTGCAAAACCCGGTGGTTTGGGAATGGGAGACAAAATAAACGTAAACCTTGGAACGGTGGTCGAAAGTTCTTACCTCCTTTCGGGGTTTCCGAATTCTCCTTCGTTTCAAAATTCCTTGGCCAACGTCGTGGAGGCCCAAAAGAACTCGATCGGCAAAACCTACAGGGCAGAAGTCGGACGGGCAAAGGGAGCAAGCACTTTCGAGGTCTTGCCCATCCCCGACGCAACGCCCGAGGATGCCTTTCCTTCCGTCGAACCGGTGGCCAAGTCGGTCAAGCCGGCTTTCGAAGTTTCCGAGGCCAATCCTCTTTCCGAATTGCTTGGTCGGACACCCAAGAGATTGCCTGCGCAGGGCGGGGAGGAAATAGACAATTCCCTCGAACCTCGTCCTTTTCCCAGTAAATTGCTTCGAGCCAACTGATTCGATTTTGTATTAATTACGACTGAAAACCATGAACGTTTTTCCAGCCTTTCTCGCCTCCTCCGGGGGACACGATTATCTTTACGGTCTGTTCTTTTTGATCCTGGCTTTGGTTATCGGGGCTGCGACCCGTCAATTCCTCAAAAAGGTTCCCTTGCCCTTTACGGTGCTTCTGTTGCTCATCGGCTTGGCCATGGGCGCGTTGAACCGTGAATACGGTCCACATGGAAGTCACCACGCCGATGACGCAATCACCCTGGAAACTCACGAACATGGTTTCTTCGGAGAACTGTGGGCCAAAACCGTTGATACCTTGAGTGGAGCCATCACTTGGGGTGGGGACTTGGACGGTCACCTGATCCTCTACGTGTTTCTTCCCATTCTCATTTTCGAGGCGGGCTTTGCCTTGGACGTTCATACTTTCAAGAAATCTTTTCTCAATGCCTTCTACCTTGCGGGGCCGGGTATCGTCTCTGCAACCGTGATGACGGGTCTTGCCTTTTACGGTTTGGTGGTTGCATTCGGGGACCCGGGAGGTGTCCTCGCGGAATGGAGCGTGGAGGCGGGGGCCTTCATATGGCTGTCTTCCATGTTGTTCGGGGCGGTTGTCAGCGCCACGGATCCGGTGGCGGTGGTGGCCCTGCTCAAAGAATTGGGGGCGAGCAAGAAGTTGGGTACCTTGATCGAGGGCGAATCTCTTCTTAACGACGGAACCGCGATCGTTGCTTTTGTTCTGCTTTTCGGGGTCGTTACGGGTTCCCAGGTTATGGTGACCGAAACGGGCGACTTCGATTTGGTCGGTTTTTTGGGGAACACAGCGGTCGGTTTCGGGAAAATCGGGGCAGCCGGTGGACTCCTGGGAGTCCTTCTCGGTTTGTTGGCGATCCTGTGGGTCCGCAAGGTTTTCAATGACCCGTTGATCGAGGTAACGGTCGTACTCGCAACCTCTTTTGCGGTCTTTTTCATCTGCGAACATTTCTTTCACGTCTCCGGTGTTCTCGGCTTGGTTGCTCTGGGAATCGTGATGGCCGGAGTTGGCAAAACCCGGATTAGTCCCGAGGTCGAGCATTTCATGCACGAGTTTTGGGAATTCATAGCTTTTGTCGCAAACGTCATTATTTTCATCGTTGTCGGCGTGGTGATTGCCCAAAAGATCGAGCCGTCAGGTATGGATTACGTGATTTTGGGGCTTGTTTATTTGATCATTCACCTTGTAAGAGCCGCCAACATGGGCATTTTTTACCCTCTCATGCGCAAAGCGGGATACGGCTTGCCTCCACGCGACGGGGTGGTCGTTTGGTGGGGCGCTCT
>JAYOII010000282.1:0-4322 GCA_038118685.1 Opitutia bacterium | reverse complement strand
TTCGAGGGGATTGCCATTGTCAACCCAACGCAAACCACTCTTTTCCGTTATGGCAAGGTCGGGTTGAGCAGGAAAAGAATGAAGGATTTGCTTCAGGAGGAGGAATCTTTGCCGGCCTTGACCAAGGACGGCGAAAAGGTTGTTTTTCTTGCCAACGCCGATTCGGCCGACGAGGTGAGGAAGGTCCATCGCAATGGATGCGAAGGTGTGGGGTTGTTTCGTACGGAGTCTGTTTTTCTTAGAAAAAACGAAATTCCTTCCGAAGATGAGCAATTTGAGGAGTACCGGCAAATTGTCGAAGCCGCCGACCCTCTTCCCGTTACTATTCGAACCTTGGATTTGGGCGGGGACAAGATCCTCGATTCGATCGGCCGGGAAAAAGAGGAAAATCCTTTCATGGGATTCCGAGCCATTCGTTATTGCCTTCGACACCCCGATGTTTTCCTTGACCAGCTCAGAGCCATCTTGAGGGCAAGTGCCTACGGTTCTGCCAAAGTCATGTTTCCGATGGTAAGCGGGGTAGGGGAACTCGTGCGGGCGAAGGAATTTCTTTCGACGGCAAAGAGGCAGCTGAGGGAAAGGGACATTGAATTCGACGACAAAATTGAGGTCGGTTGCATGATTGAAACTCCATCTGCCGTAACGATCTGCGACATGCTTGCTTCAGAGGTTGATTTCTTCAGCGTCGGCACGAATGATCTGGTTCAGTATCTTCTTGCGGTAGATCGGATTAACAACGAGATTGCCTACCTTTACGAGCCTCATCACCCAGCCGTCATTCGCTCTTTGAGGCGAGTGTTTGAAGTAGGGGAGGAACACGGAATCGAGGTCACGGTTTGCGGAGAAATTGCGGGGGATCCTCATTTTCTGCCCTTGTTGCTTGCTCTCGGGGTAAACTCCCTGAGCGCGGCTTCGCCCATGTTGCCCGAATTGAAATTCTTTGCCCGCCGTTTTACCTTGAGCGACGCTCGAGATCTCTTGGATCGCATTCGGATCATGAAGAGACCTTCTGAAATCAATCAAAGCTTGAAGGATTTCTACGAGGAAAGAGTTTCGGATTTGATTTCGTAAGCGAAAAAGGCCAAGCCGAAGCGACGAGTTGTTGTCATTCGTCTTGGAACTTGGATGCGAAAAGCTCGGTCATCTCCTTTTTAAGCTCACTGACGTCGGTTTCCGCAGCTTCGAACTTGAGAATGGTTCCTTTGGCCGCGGCAAGCATCATGATCCCCATGATGCTTTTTGCGTTCACGCGTTCATCTTCCTTGGTTATCCAAATTTCACCTTCGAAACGGGAGGCAATTCGGACAATCATGGCTGCAGGACGGGCGTGAACGCCCATCTTGTTGGATACCTCCAAGGTAAATTCCGACGAATTTTGACCGTCTTTTTTGCCCGATTTGCTCATCTCGATCAGATAAGAGTGAGAAATTATGGAAAAGACAAAGGAAAAGTGATCGAAAGGAACCAAAGGCACAGTCCTGCCGCACTTGCTGCAGCGATATCGTCAGCAACAACTCCAAGCCCACCCGAAAGCTTTTGCAGTCGGCTTATGCCGATTGGCTTAAGCACGTCAAAGAAGCGAAAAAGAACAAAGCCAAGGGCGAGTGTGAGGAGGCTTGGAAGAATCGAATCCGGAAGAAAATTCAAAGGAGTTCCGATAAAAACCAAGGGCTGGGCCACAAATTCGTCCAAAATAACCTCCTGCGGGTCTTCTTTTGCGAGAATGCGTTCCGCTTGGCCGCAAATGGGAATGGAGAGCAAGGCCAGAATGGCAAAACTGCAATGAATGGTCATTGGGCCGTCGCCCATCTGCGTTGCCATGAGGGTCCCAAAGACAACAAGACCGGCCAAGGAACCGAATGTTCCCGGAGCCGGCAATTTTTTTCCAATGGGCCCCAAGGTAGCGAGGCAAATAATCAGCTTGTCCATGCCTAGGCGTCTTCGTCCAGGAAGAACTTCCAATATTTCGACAGGTAGACGATACCTGATAAAACCGTAATAAAAGTGGCGGCAAGAAGGGTCAGGTCACCTCCCGTCTTCAGCAATTCGACCAATTGGCCATGCAATTCCAATGACCCTGAAAAGACCTCCGTGAAATCGACCATAAGAGCGATTTTTCCCAAATAGAGAGAGATGCAGGTAAGTTGAACGATCGTCTTCAGTTTCCCGATTTTTTCTGCGGCCAACGTCTTGCCTTTGCCTGCCGCCACTAACCGCAGTCCGGTAATGAGGAATTCTCTGGAAAGAATGAGGAGAACGGGAAACAAGGCCCAATCTTCGAGTTCACCCAAGGCCAGAAGGCTGACAAACATGCCGAGGGTAAGAACTTTGTCGGATAGCGCGTCCATGAATTTGCCGAACTCGGAGACTTGTCCGAACTTGCGAGCCAACCAGCCGTCGAGCCAATCGGTGAGGGCGGCGAAAAGAAAAAGCAGTAGCGCGCAGGTCCTCATCCATGGCCAGATCGAGTCGGGCGATGGATAGAGCAGACCAATGACTGCGAGCATCAGAGGGATCCGGGAAAGCGTAAGTAGATTGGGAAGGTTCATTGGTTCGGTGCACTTCCTAGACAGCCTGCTTGAGTTTTGCAATCACAAGGCAATGGCCCTTGAGGATGGACTTCGCTGTCATCATCGATAAGTTAGGCGGAACATGAGTATTGCGTTGTATCCCGGAACCTTCGATCCAGTCACCAACGGGCACTTGGACGTCTTGTCCCGAGCTTGCCGTCTTTTTGACCGGGTGATCGTTGCCGTTTCGGTTGACAACTCGGCTAAGCAACCGGCTTTTGACGCGGAGACGCGCGTTTCTCTCGTCCGCGAAAACCTGGACTCACACGTGAACGCCACGGTCGAAGCCTTCGACGGTCTCTTGGTTGATTACGCGAGGGAAAAAGGAGCAAGCGTTTTGGTCAGAGGCTTGCGGGCCGTTTCGGACTTTGAGTATGAATTTCAAATGGCTCAGATGAACAGGCATCTTGATTCGCAACTGGAAACCATTTTTCTTATGCCCAACGAAAAGTATTTCTACACGAGTTCTCAATTAATCAAGCAGGTTCACCTTTACGGAGAAAGGGAGACGGACTTGGTTCCTCGCAACGTCTTGGACGCCCTTCGCGGGCTCAAACCCAAGGAAAAGACTTCCGGGTAGAAACCAAAATGAGCAAAGAAAAAGACATCTCAGCAAAGAGGAAAAGATCCACCTTCGGGGTAGTTTTTCTCATCATCTTCCTCGATATGGTTGGTTTTTCGGTCATCTTTCCGCTTTTCCCCGATATGCTCGACCATTATCTTGACAGAGAAATCGAAAAAGGCGGGGGGCTTTTGACTGAATTTGTTTCGGTGATCAAGGGCATGGCTTTCGATCCCGTGGATGGGAATAATTTCCTTCGTTTTGAAACCGTTGTTTTCGGTGGTGTACTCGGCTCGCTTTATGCGATTCTGCAGTTTTTCTTCGCACCTGTTTGGGGGAGGCTTTCGGACAGGTTCGGACGCAGGCCGATCTTGTTGTTGACCGTGGGGGGAACTTGCTTGGGGTACGTGCTATGGGTGTTTGCGGGAAGCTTCTGGGTACTTGTTCTTTCCAGAGTAGTCGGTGGTATTGCGAGTGGCAATCTTTCCGTCGCCACGGCGTCTATAGCCGACGTCACTTCGCGCGAATCCCGCTCGAAGGGCATGGCTTTGGTCGGGGTTGCCTTTGGCTTGGGTTTTATCCTCGGCCCCGCTTTGGGAGGATGGGCGTCCACTATGGATCCATTGGGGAGTGACGCCCAAGGTGTTTTCGTTCTGAACGAATTTTCTTTGGCCGCAGTGATCAGTCTGGCTCTCGGAATCCTCAATTGGGCTTGGTTGGCGAGCCGATTCAAGGAGACGTTGCCCCTGGAAAAGAGGGCGGCTGTCGACGCCCCCAAACCGGCGATTTTTCAGATCGGGAGGGTATCCAATACCGCCGTTCGCAAAACGTGTCTGTCCTATCTTTTTTATATGATTTCGTTTAGCGGAATGGAATTCACGCTTACCTTTCTTGCCGTCGAGCGCTTCGACTACGCACCCTCCGCAATCGCAAAGATGTTCTTGTTGATCGGATTCACCCTCATCTTGGCTCAAGGTTTTTTCGTGCGCCGATTCGTTGGTCCGCTAGGAGAAAAAAACCTGGCCCTGATTGGAATAGTCATAGGAATCATTGCCTTTGCCCTGATTTCGTTCCTTCATACAGAGACTTGGTTTTACGTTTCGCTGTTCCTCATGTCTACCGGGGTGGCTTTCATAAGCCCGACTTTGACGGCTTTGACTTCCCTTCATTCCGGTGAGACCGATCAAGGT
>JAYOII010000281.1:0-4323 GCA_038118685.1 Opitutia bacterium | reverse complement strand
GAGCAAAATCATGGATGAGGCCAAGAAGAGCTTCAAGCCCGAGTTTCTCAATCGTTTGACCGAAATCGTTATTTTTCGGCCTCTTGCCAAGGAGAGCATGCGTGCGATCGTTGACCTTGAATTGGGCAAGTTGTCCGCCCGCTTGTTGGAGAAAAAGCTCAAGATACGCGTATCCGACGAAGTAAAGGAATTTTTGATCGAGAAAGGATACGACAAAAAGTTGGGCGCCCGTCCATTGCGCAGGGCTGTCGAAAAGTATCTGGAAGACAACTTGGCCGAGGAACTCCTTTCCGGCAATCTTCGTAAATCCAAGCTCATACAAGTGATTTTGGACGAAGACAAGGAAGGCCAAATCAAATTTGTTCAAGATTCCGGAAAGGACAAAGTTTCAATCCCTTCATCCGACTCCAAAAAAAAATCTGATTCTTGATCGCTTGATGCTTCGGACAACCCGACTAAGCGAGAGCGGATCTTTTAACCCTGCTATTTTTTGAATTATGCAAAGAACCCTTATTCTACTCAAACCAGATTGTTTGGAGAAACAAGTTGCCGGTCAGGTGATTAGTCGTTTTGAAGAAAAAAACTACTCGATCATCGCCAGCAAAATGATCCAATTGGATCAGCAACTGTTGCTTGAACATTACTCTCATGTTGCAGACCTGCCTTTTTTCCCCGAGATCGCAGAGTTCATGAGCTCACGCCCCGTGCTTGCCCTTGTTCTCGAAGGAGATGACGTAATCAAGGGAATCCGGGATTTGCTTGGTCCGACCGATTCGACGACCGCTCCTCCCGGCACCATTCGGGGTGATTTGGGTACGGATCGCATGAAGAACGTGGCTCATGCTTCGGATAGCCCGGAGTCTGCCCTGGTCGAAATCAACAGGTTCTTCGAGGCGGATCAGATCTGCGGTTGATCAAGTTTCTTCCCTGACGAGGAGGCATACCGCAAAAGCGGCGATTCCTTCCTCCCGCCCGATCGGTCCCAATTTTTCGTTGGTGGTTGCTTTGATGCCGATTTGGCTTGGAGCAACCTCAAGGACTTGGGCCAAAGAATTCTTGATCGATTGGATATGCGGAGCCATTTTGGGCCTTTGGGCAAGAATCGTCAGGTCAACGTTTCCAACCGAATACCCTGCCGACTTGGATTCTTCGATCGCCTTTTCCAATATTCGAACGGAGTCCATGTCCTTGTTCTCCGGACTGTCGTCGGGGAAATAGTGTCCGACGTCAGGGAGTCCGAGCGCCCCGAACATTGCATCGGCAAGTGCGTGGATCAGGCAATCGGCATCCGAATGCCCGAGCAATCCCCGTTCATGGGGAATTTCAACTCCGCCAAGGATTAGCTTGCGTCCGTTCGTCAACTGGTGAAGGTCATAGCCATGACCTATTCGAAAAGGGGGGGCACTCATGTCTTCAAGAGGTATTCGATATAGGCAAGATCACTTTCCCGGGTTATCTTGGGGTTTGGGTAACCCGGATCAAGAAAGGCTGCTTTTCGTTCCGTTAACTCGATGGCCGAAAGTTCGTCCGTGACCAAAAGCCCCCTGTTTTCGGCTTTACGCAATCCATCTTCCAACCAATCCTTGCGGACTGCTTGCGGGGTTTCCATTAACCAAAGGATTGAGCGGTCGAGGCATTCGGTTATTTGAGGAACCTGTGGATCGAGTGAGGGTTGAAGAGTTTTTCGGATCGAGTCGGTGAGAGGACGGGCGACTGCAATGGCTCCGGATTCCGACACTTTGTCGACAAGCAGGTCGATTGTTTCATGGCGTATCATGGGGCGGGCACAATCATGAACGTGAACGAAATCACAAGATCGATCACAGGCCGAAAGAGCATTGGAGACGGAGTTTTGCCTTTCTTTTCCACCTTTGACGATCAGGAAAGGGGCTTGGCGTCCTGTTTTTGCCGAAGCAAGTTCGAATTCCTTTTTGATTTCCTTGCGTTGGGATTCATCCCGAAACACAAGAACGAAGTGATCGATCGACGAAGCCTTGAGAAAGGCTTCGCATGACAGCCTGAAGGCATTGGTGGAGCCGATCGGATGGAGCAGTTTGTCGGAAACGGCGGAGCCCATTCTCCGTCCGCTACCCCCGGCCAATAGAACGGCGGCGTGCATTAGCGGTTGCTTGCTTGGTTGAGTTCATTTTGAATCTCAGCCAACGCAACGGCTGGGTTTTGGTGAGAAAGAATAGGTCTTCCTATGACCAAGTAGTCGGCTCCGGCTTGTCGTGCTTCCCCCGGCGTCATGATCCTTCTTTGGTCTCCGGAATCCGAGCCGGATGGGCGGATCCCAGGGGTAATGAGCTTGACCTTGTCGGGCAACAAGGGGCGGAGCCTGGACAGCTCGAGAGGAGAGCAGACGATACCGCCGATGCCTGCATCGGATGCGAGGGAAGCAAGGCGGTCGACTTGCTTTTCAACCGATGAAGTTACTCCAATGGAAGAGAGGATTTCCTGATCCATCGAAGTTAAGACAGTCACGGCCAAGAGAAGAGTGTCCGGCATAAGCTTGTCGGCTAATTCAGCGCATCTCGCAAGGGCTTCGGGCCCGGCCGATGCATGGAGGGTGAGCATTCCAATGGGAAGGTCGGCCAAACTTTCCAATGCCTTGGCCATAGTGTTCGGGATATCGTAAAGCTTGAGATCGAGGAAAACCCTTTTCCCGGAATCAGCGACTTCCCGAACGAAGTCAGGACCATCCCGCAAATAGGTCTGAAGTCCGATTTTTACCCATTCGAGTTTATCCCCGGTGGCCTGGAGGATGGCGCGGGCTTTGTTTTTGTCCTCCACGTCCAAGGCCAAAATAACAGACGGAACCATATCGTGCATCCATTCATCATGCTTGCCAGAAGGCTAGAGCAAATCCTAATATTTCTCATCGCCACCCAATTGCCTATTGACTACAATAACAGACCAATCAATGAAGCGAAAAAAGGCCATTCGGAGCATTTCTTTGCCTGCCCCAGCCAAGGTAAATCTTTGCCTGTCCGTGATCGGTTCACGCCCCGACGGATTCCATGAACTCGTGACCCTCATGGCAAAGATCGATCTTTGCGATCTCGTTACCTTGGAGCGAACGGAAACAAAAGGGGAAATTTCCTGCATCTGCGATGGGCCGGATGGCTTGAGTGGTGACAAAAACTTGGCTTGGCAGGCCCTTGAACTATGGCGACAGGCAACCGGGGACGACACTGGTATGCGAATCACCATAAAAAAAAGGATTCCCGCAATGGCTGGGCTCGGAGGAGGGAGTTCCGACGCCGTGGCGACGCTCAAAGCTCTCAACTTGTGGAACCTGTCCCCCTTGCCTAGGGATGAGCTCATTGAGATTTCGTCTCGGTTGGGTTCCGATTGCCCCGGCTTTCTGGTGGATGGGGCTTGTGTCGCGAGCGGGCGAGGGGAAAAGGCAAGACCTGTCAGCACGGAGGCCAACGATCGACTGCATGGCAAGCGACTCTTGCTTTTCAAGCCTCCGATCGGGTTTTCCACCGCTGCGGTTTACGCAGGGCTGAAGGAAAGAGCGGTCGCCCGTTCTCCGGGGCCATTCACGGATCAGAAGATCCGAGCCTGGGAAAAGGGCGAAATCGCCATTGATGATCTTATGGCGAACGATTTGGAGAGGGTCATCATGGACAAGTATTGCTTTGTTCGGCCATTGTTTGACGTTCTTTACGATCGCTTCGGGCTGATTCCCATGCTGTCGGGGAGTGGATCCTGTTGCTTTGCCTTCGTGCCCGACGAGAGTCCCGTCAATCGGATCGTCGATTGCATCAAGGAGTCTTGGGGAGACGAGTCTTTCTTTGCCCAACAGCGAATCCGGTCATGATGATCACCGTTGATTTTTGTTTCACAAAAACGAAAAAAATGACATAATGGACAGTTTTTCGCATCCTTCGCTCCCTCTCTTCCGGTGAATTCTGCATCCAAAGAAAAAGTATTTTATGGGATACCCGCCTCTCCCGGGGTTTCGCATGGGCAGGTCTTCCGTTTTCTTCATGGTAGTGTCGAGGTGCCGAAATACGAGGTGCAGGAAGAGGACCAGGACTCGGAAATTTCCCGATTCGAAGACGCTCTCGCGCAAACCAAAAATCAAATCACCAAAATTAGAAGCGACGTAGCCAAGAATCTTGGGGAAAAGGAGGCCGGGATTTTCGACGCCCACCTCATGGTTCTTGAAGACAAGGCGGTCAGCGACGACGTTGTTTCGGAAATCCGAAAATCCGGAGACAACGTCGAGCAGTGCCTTCACCGCGTTACCCAGAGGTACATAGATTATTTTAGCCAGCTTGAAGACGAATACCTAAGCGAACGCTCTTCCGA
>JAYOII010000280.1:0-4362 GCA_038118685.1 Opitutia bacterium | reverse complement strand
GTGTTGAGTAAAGCAAATATTTTCCACCCCCTTAGAATATCTTATCGACGGGAAATAAATCCATTATAAAAAAACAGGGAATTTAGAATGATCAATCGGCGCCACTTGCTTTGTTTTTTTCGATGAGCAGCGGAATGAGCATCGAGCCCAATGCGGAGGCAACGAACAGATAGGCCCCCCATTCTATGGTGGCTTCGGATCCTCCGGGGAGCGTTTTGACGGTGAGGATCAGGAGCGCCAAAAAAAGGACCTCGACCATGGAAAATTTGCTGAGTCGGGCCGTCCATTTCACCAGGGACGACAAGGACTTAGGTTTGTCTTGATACACGGTGGCCAGCCAGTAAAGGCAAAGCTTGAAGACGGGGAATGCCACCGAAAAGAGTCCGAGGACAAGGGCGAGAAAGAAATTGTTGGTCTGATAAAGGTCCCGAATGGCTCCGACGATCGAGTAGGTCACCGTTTCGGTGGCTTCCTCGTCCCAAAGCTCGACCAACCAAGTGAATTCTCCTGCCCTTGGTTCAATCGAGACGGTCGGAGCGACCAATCCGATCCCAAGGGAGGCCGAAGACAGCATGATGAGCAAACGAATTTGTAACACCTCGACGAGCCGGGTTTACCTCATCAATTCGACCAAGTCTTTCAAAGACGCTCCTTGTGGAAGAACCTGAATGTTGATCCTTTTGACTGCGTTCGTCGAACTTTTCGACAGCTTTCTTTTGTTGAGCCCGACTTTCAATTCTTCGAGTTTGATTTCAATCCGTCCGGCCAAATCGTCGTCGACCGCATCTTCATCTTCGATCACCACTTCGAAAACGCCTCCCTTTTCATTTCGTATGCGGGCCGCCTTGATGGCCTCGTCCGTGGAAATGGTTTTCCCCCCTAAGTCCGACCAATCGAAATCAAGGGAAAGGCCCGACCAATCCGCAATCAGGGAATCGTCCTTTTCTTCGCTTTGAAAGACTTGGTTTCCCTTCCAGAGAATCCGGTATTTGATATCGGGCCCGTTTTCTCCGGCATCCCATGGGTCCCCTTCCGGGTTGGTCGAATCAAGCTCGATTTCCGAAGCGAAGACGTAATAGGTGGTTCCATCCGTCAAGTCGGCTCCATCGTCGACCTTCTTGCTCTGACTTTGATTTCCCTCGCCTTGGTCCGAATTGTCGGGCAGGGCGAAAAACAAAGCGAAACTAGCTACGATTAAAATAGGAATCGCCAAATGCAACCAAGGTCTTCGGGGGGAATCGGAGTCAGTTAGGTTCGACATGGATACCCTATGCAAAACATTGCATTGAGAAAAAAGGAAGACGAAAATACACGCACCGCCAAATAGAGGGTGCTTTAGCCTTCGGTGCCGATCTCGAGCGAAGCGATTGATTCGACCATGAAGCCTAAGCCGTTTTGCAGCTCTTTCTTTAGACGTCTGCCTTCTTCGAGGTAAATCTCAAGGCCCGAATCATTGAATTCGGGTAATTGGAAACGGGGAAGGGGAGGCTGCGAAAGTTCATCGTAAACCGAGACGATAGAATCGATGGGCAACATGGCGTGAAGCTCATCGACCTTTGGCTTGGCCATCCAATCTTCGGAAGGCAGAGACAGAGCAGCGACAAGCTTGGGCGGATCAAAATCAAGCACGCTCTCGGTCCATTCCAGAACTTCCGCTCTTTGGCTTGAAGAAGCCAAGGGGGCCACAGGGTCGGAAGGTGGGGAGGGTTGATTCTCTCTCCATAAAAAAGAAAGAAAGAAAACGCAGGCGATGCCAGTGAATGCAATTGCGTAAGTTGGAGAATACAGCGGGGAGAGCTTTTTTTCAAGGGATCGGACTTCTGCCAAGGGTTTTTGCCGAAGGGCGTCCAAAGTATCGCTGATTCCCTTACCGACTGAGTCGTTGAGTTCGTCGTTCGCCTTCTCCTCGATCGCCTCGTCCCGTAACCTTTGCAGAACTTTCTTTTCTTTTTCGTCCAGGGAGGAAAATCCAAGTATTTCAAGCAGGGTTTTCATAATGGTCTTTCAATTGGTCTGAGAGCGCCGATAGTTTTTTACGAGCCCGGTGAAGCATGACTTTGGTGGCGATTTTTCCTTTGCCCAAGACTTGGGCCACTTCCTCGATGGACAGGTCGTCGGCATAATGAAGGCGCAGGACGGCATAGGCATCTGCGGAAAGTCGATCCTTGGCCAATTGCCAAAGCGGACCGAAGGACCTGGGTTCGTCTTCCGGGGCTTCCTCAGGCGAGTGGTCCGGGAGAGAAACTTCCGCTTTACGGTTCTTTCGGCGAATTTCATTGAGCGCGAGACGGCGGGCAATGGTGAAAAGCCAGGGAAGGAAAGGGCGGTTGTCATCGTATTGCTCGATCTTGCGATAAGCTCGCAGGAAAGTTTCTTGGGCAACGTCATCGGAGGAACCGTGGGGAAGGTAGCCGAGGATAAACCGCCGGATTCCGCCCCAATGCCTGCGGACCAACTCATCAAAGGCGGGGATTTGCCCGGATTGGGCGAGGGACGCAAGTTCTTCGTCCGACCGGGCAGAGTAGTTGGTGACGGAAGCTTGGCTTATGGTCGTGGAAATCAACGGGATTGTTGTCTTCAGGGCTTGGGGCAATCAGTCACGACTTTAAGTTAGGAACCTTCTTTCTTCGCCATCTCTTCCCGAATTTTATTAAGAAGAAAGGCGGAATCAACCTCAAGGCGCAGCCCTACGATTCGCTTTTCCCGCGAAACGGAAGCTTTTAGGTGGGGGAGAATTTCATCGAGGTTTGGATCGATCTCGATGCCGGCCCCCAAGGCCAGCAAGCTCGAACCTCCCCGCAGTACGTTTTCGAGATGCTCGGCCGTTTCCTCGCTTTCAGCTTGCATGGCCATGACCATGCGCATCGCCGAATGTTCTTCGCTCATGGCGAATCCGACGAGATCGGCTTTTTTCATGATGGCCGCCTCGGGTGCGGATACGGGTTGCCCATCCCGCATAATGGCAAGAACTTTGGGCACCCGAACCGTCATGATCGCCATCGGGTTTTTCACCATGCCCGAAAGATGGGAAATCATGGGGTTGTTTTTCTGACCCGGCTTTTTGCCGGAAAGTACGTCGAGACCAGGGCCGAGCAACTTGAGGTTCGAGGCCGCCAGGATGGAATCGGGACCGAGAGAACAAAAGGCGCCTTTTTTGAAAGAATACAAGGACTTGTCCCCTTTTTTATGAACGGAAACGTTTTCATTCAGCCCCGCAAAACCTTCGATTTGCGCAGAATTGATTCCGCCTTTGGCGATGATGACGCCTTCGTCCTTTTTGCCCGAACCGTACGCCGTTGCGGTGCCTAGTTTTTCAAGATCGAGTCCGAAGACCGCCTTGATGCCGTTGAGCTTTCGGGTGAACTCAGGATCTTTCTGCGCCTCGGCCATGAGGGCGGAACCCATCTTTGAGTTGAGGATGGATTGAAAGTCAACATGGACGACCCAATTGGCTTCTTTGGAGACGTGGCCCGGGTTGGGTGTCGAGCCAAGCAAGCAATGAGATGCGGTGGCAAGGAGAGCAAAGAGAAGGGGGTTTTTTTTCATTTGATAAGAGGTTGAGCTGTCGAAGTGATGGTGATCGTTTCCCAAAGTTACACCCATCCAAACCCGAAGGTTACCTTCTTATCGAAAAAAATTTATTTGTCCGGATGCTCCTTGAGCAAATCTTCGGGCTTATAGAGGCCGATGAAGCTTTTTACCTCCTTGCGGACTCTCGCGACGTCGCTTTCCCGTATGGCGCTCGCCTTGTTTCCGAACGCGTTGCGGGTATAGGTAAGAACAGATGCGATTTCGTCGTCGTTGAGAAGTTGCTCGAAGGGGGTCATTGGGACCTGCCCGGGGTATTTCCTTCCGTTTACTTCGATCGGCCCCATCAGACCCTTGAGGGTGAGCTTGATCAGGCGGTCCGGGTCGCCCGTCACCCAGGAGGAATCGATCAAGGGAGGAAGCCCCGAGTCGGGCAAACCTTTGCCGTTTGCCTGATGGCAGGTCACGCAATGGGCCTCGCGGTTGAAAACCTCGGCTCCTTTTACGAACAAAGCGGCATCTTTTTTCGATAGGTGTTTGGGCGGATTCACCTTTGTTTTGTCGTTTTCGACTGGAGCGGGGGCATTTTCGAGAACCCCCCTCGCGTATTGGTAGGTTGTTTTATACTGATTGTGAACCTCGTTGCTTTCGGCTGCGCTCAGGATTTCCAATCCCGTTTTTCTGTCCACGAAGGAGGCCGCTACGACTGCCTCCATTCTGACTCGGCCGTGCGAATCGCCGGCGGCTTTGAGGAGTAGCTTTTTGCGGTTTGCGAAAAAGGGATTCCTATCCATGTTGAACCGCAGGACACGCACGGCGGCGGAACGGATCCGG
>JAYOII010000279.1:0-4390 GCA_038118685.1 Opitutia bacterium | reverse complement strand
AGGCAGGCTTTTCGGAAGAAATCCTTGTTCTTTACCAAGAGTTCGGCTTGGGGGCCTTCCCCTTGCCCAAAGGCATGAGCCTTCGAGGGCGTTTGGACCATCAGCGTTCCGCTTGAGATTTCGCTTAACTTCGAAAGCAGGGCTCGCTCAAAAAAACCTCCTTTGGAAGAAGAATTAAGCGTAAGCTCGGATGAGCTCTCAGTTGCTTGCTTGCTCATGGGTGGACGAATCATTCAAGTGTTTGGGGTGTGAGTAAAAAGGACAACCCTTGAGTCGCAAAAGGAGGGCGTTCCAATAGATTCCGAAGGTTACCTTGAAAGTCAGGAACGGGAATCGCAAAAGAGCCCAGGCCAAATTTCCAGAGTCAAAGGGCTTGCGGTTCAAGTCGAGATGAGCGGTGAAGAAAACCCGATCGTTTTCCCGGAGAACCATGTCCACCTTCAAATCATCGCCGGGAGGGGAGAATCTCCAATCGTAACTCACGTTCATCCCGATGAAGGGAGAGACGTGGAATTCTTTTTCGAATCGGTGCTTCGACTTGGTGGAAGCGTTCGTATCCGAGTCAGTCCAACGAAAGGCTTTGGCGTAGCGCTCGCCCCATGGGGTGTTGGTGATCTCGACCAGGAGGGCATTGGGTTGGGTCTTTTTTGGGTCCCAAACGTAATAAAAAGTCACGGGATTGAAACAGTGACCGAAAGTCCGGAGGTGAGTGAGTACCGAAACCGGTCCTTTGACCGCGGTGCCGGTTTGTTCGGAAATGGTTTCCCTGACCGCATCCTCGAGGCTGGGTTTTTGGGGTGCGTGATAATCTTTTCTCTGAAAAGAGGAAAGATTCGAGCGGTCGACCGACCAAAGCCAGCGGCCTTTGAAGACCTCGTTTACTTCGTCGAGAAAAAGGTGCGGCATGTAAAGTTTGTACCTCAGGTCGTGCTTTTTGGGTGAGCGGCGATGATGTCGGACTTCTCCGAAATATAAAGAACTCTTCATCCCAATGATGCCCCGAAGGCCTTGCATACGCGTAGTCCGCTCTTGAGGCCGTCCTCATGAAAGCCGTATCCCCAATAGGCTCCGCAAAGAGAAATCCCCCGCCGGCGGATAAATTCGTCGTGTCGCAGTTGAGCTTCTTTTCGGCCCGAGTGAAAAGTCGGGTGCGAGAATTCGAATTCCCGGTGCATGGCGGATTTCCGAATTTCGTTTCTCTGGTTGAGCGATACGCAAAAGGGCTCGTCGGTGGGGAGGCTTTGCAAGATATTCATGTCGTAGGTAACGACGGCTTGCCTCTTGCTTTCTTGGGAAAGGTAGGCATTCCAACTGGCCCGGGCGGATTTTCTCCTTGGGAGCAGAGAATCGTCACTATGCAGGGAAACCACGTTTTTTTCGTAGGGAAAAGATTCAAGAAGGGCAACTTCATCCGCAGAAGGAGAATCAATCAGCCTGAGGGATTGATCGGCGTGACAAGCGAGAATGACTTCATCGAAGATTTGTCTGGTACCATCGGGGAAGGAAAGCTCGACCCTATCCTCGGTACGCGTTACTTTCTTGACCCCGGCATTAAGCCGGATGCGGTTGCCCAGTTGGGAGACGATTTTGTCGACGTATGTGCGGGAACCTCCCTTGAGTACGCGCCATACGGGCCGGTCGGCGACTTGGAGCATATTGTGGTTTTCCAAAAAGCTCGTTACGAACTCCATGGGAAATTCTCCGAACCTCGTAGTCGAACAGGACCAAAGGGCGGCCCCCAAGGGAAGGAGGAAGCATTCCTTGAAACGATTTCCGAACCCGTGGGTTTTCAAAAATTGATCGACCGTTTGACTCCCTTTGGTCTTCTCCGCGGCTAGTTTGTGAAAGCGCATGATGTCCAAAGCCATTTTCCAATGGAGCAGGTCGGTCAGGTTCCGGAGGTGACCGAAAAGGCCCCGAAAGGATTCCCCGCTGTACTCGAGGCCGAGTTGATCCGAGCGGACGGAAAACCCCATTCGGGTATCTTGTGACTCGACTCCGAGCAGATCGAGAAGCCGGACGAAATTCGGGTAGTTTTGCTCGTTGAAAACGATAAAGCCGGTATCGACTTGGAAAGTTCCGGTCTTTCCGGTCACTTCGACCGTATTGACGTGACCGCCTGCTTTGGCTGCGGCCTCGAAGAGAGTTATCTCATGATCCTTTTTGAGAAGATGAGCGCATGCGAGACCCGAAATGCCGGAACCAACGATGGCGATTTTCACGAATGAAAAAGGGAAAAGCTACTTGTTCGCTTTTTCGTGGACCCAGGCCGGTACGGTCTTCAGTTCGCTGACCAATCCGAAAAAGGACATGAACCGCAAGAAATAAAAGGTCAGGTCGATCTCCCTTTTTCGGAAACCTTGGCGGGCGGAGGCCGGGTAGAAATGATGATTGTTGTGCCAACCTTCACCGAGGGTCAGCAAAGCAAGCCACAGGTTGTTTTTGCTTTGGTCTTTGGTATCGTATCTCCGGGAGCCGAACAGGTGGGCGATTGAGTTGACGGCGAAGGTCGCGTGGTACAACAAAATGGTGGGTACGAAAAATCCCCATATCAAGGTAGTGATTCCGGAAAGTCCGGTCCATTCTTGAAACCAGGCGGAATCGCCCAGAAAGTAGCAACCCGAAGCGAGCAATAGGACAGGTATCCAGTCGAAACGGTTGAGGAAATTAAGTTCCCTGAATTTCAACCAGTCGCGAATCTCGCTCTTGAACGTAGGAACGGCATAGTCGGTCATGAACCAAAGAGTATGACTCCAAAAGAAACTTTTGGCGTTAGGAGAATGGACGTCCTTTTCCGTATCGGAATGGCGGTGATGCCTGCGGTGGTGGGCGGCCCACCACAGCGGGCCTCGTTGACCCGAACTGCAAGCAACGGCGGCCCCCAAAAACTGAACCAAACGACTCGTCTTGAACGACCGATGGGCAAAGTAACGGTGGTAAAAAGCCGTGATCGCGAACATTCGGACACCGTAAGAAAGGAGGGCGATAAGAATGCAGGGCAGGGTAACAGGAAAAAAGAAGGCAGACAGGCAAGCCAAATGAATCAAAACATAAGGCAAACACCTGAACCACTCTACCTTGCCGTCGTCTTGCGAAGGTTCTTCGAAAGTTTCAGGGGGTGGACAAATCCATTTGAGAATCGAGAAAGACATTTTAATTGGCGGAATCCAAGATGAGAGTCAGTTCTAAAGGACTCATCTCGTTTTCGCCATTCAAATCAGCACTAACAATCTTATCGAGTTTGTGAAAGTCCAATTCTCCGTTGTCCATGAGAACCGCCCGTAGCTTGCGGAGCCCAAGGGATTCAAGCTGCCTGACCCGCTCGCCCGAAACTTTCATCTCGCTGGCGATTTCATCCAATTTCATCGAATCCTTCTTGCCGATTCCAAACCTCATGCTCAGAACGTTGCGTTCTCTTTCGCTGAGAAATCCCAATGCGACTTGGATATCGTCGGCCAAAGAACCGTTTTCACGGTAAGAATCCGCATGATCATCTTCCGAGCCCATGACGTCGGCAAAAGTCTGATCGGAATCGGGAGCGACGGGTTGATCCAAGGACACGGAACCTTTCGGAGCAAATTTTACCCGGTTGCTGATGTTGCGGTCGCCGTGCATGGCTTCTTCGATTTCGAATTCCGTCGGGACCCGGTTTAGGTCGGCTTGAAGCTGATCCACGACTTGGTTGTACTTGCGTTTGCCTTGGGAGACGTCGTGAGGAACAGTCACCGGATGGGACAATTTACCAACCAATCTTTGAATCTTCTGTCTGATCCACCAAGCGGCGTAGGTGCTGAGCTTGACTCCGCGGGTGTGGTCGAACTTGTCCAACGCAACAATAAGTCCCTGAATACCCTCGGCCATCAAGTCTTCCATGGGTATGTTGGTCATGCGAAACTTGAGAGCGATGGAAGCAACAAGCCTGACGTGTCGTTCGATTAACTCGTTGCGAGCTTTTGGACAACCGGAGTTCATTTCCTTGAAAAGTGTGTCATACTCTTCTTGGGTCGGAGGAGCCATGCGTGAACGGGTGGAAATGAATCTACCGATAGGATCGGGAGAAGTACTTTGAGAATCGTAAGAGGATAGTTGAGATACCATAATGATAGATAGAACGCGCGGACCGGCATCATGGATCATCGGAAATCATCTTTTTGGTTTGATCCCCCTCAATCCCGTATCATCTTCTCTCTTTTTGGCAGGGCCGAAGAAATAAACGCCCCGAAAAAGAGAAGGAATCATCAGCCAAGCATCCTTGGGAATATCCCGAGTTGGCGGTGAACTGGGCCGGCCCTCAGGATCCACTCGAACCTATGCGACCAAGGCTGTCTTTGAACTTGGCGAGGTTTTCCTTGGCGCTTTGCTTCCTGTCCACGAGGGGGAGGGGATAATC
>JAYOII010000278.1:0-4395 GCA_038118685.1 Opitutia bacterium | reverse complement strand
GTCGCTAGGCTATCGCTACCTTCTTTACAACCCTTCCTCGGAGGCCAAAAAGAAGAAACGCAAGTGGCCTCTCCTGATCTTTCTTCACGGTCGAGGCGAACGGGGAAACAACCTGAATCTGGTCAAAAAACACGGTCCGCCGAAGATCGTTGAGAACAAGAATCTCCCGTTCATCATTGCCTCTCCTCAATGCCCCGGGAACGATTTATGGTGGAAGCCCGACATTGTCGCCGGTTTGGTCGACGAGCTCTTGGGCAAATACCCCGTCGACCCGGACAAAGTGTACCTGACCGGTTTGAGTCAGGGAGGTTTCGGCACTTGGGCTACGGCCGCTCGGCACCCCGAAAAGTTTGCCGCCGTCGCACCGGTTTGCGGAGGAGGAAAAACCGAATGGGCGAAAAAATTCGGCCCCCTCCCAATTTGGAACTTTCATGGGGATGCCGACAAAGTCGTACCAGTCGGGTTGAGCAGGATCATGGTCGAGGCAGTCGAGAAAGCAGGAGGACGAATCAAGTACACCGAGTACCCCGGAATCAGGCACGATTCTTGGACTCAAACCTACCGAAACCCCAAACTGTACGATTGGCTGCTCTCCCACTCGAGAAACTAAAAGTAGGACCCGTCAGACCGAAAGGCTTTCCAAGGCTCCGGCTAGCTCCGGATACTTGAAACGGTATCCTGACCCAGCGAGAACCGAAGACACGACCTTGCGGCTCTTCAAGACCAACTCCGGCGCCGTCCGCATGAAGACGGCACCCAAGTGAACGGCAAACGAAGGAGCGGGCAACCCGATGCCCAGAGGGGCGAAGTGGCAGCGCATGCCTTTCATGAATTCGGAATTGGTCACGGGATTGGGGGCAGCGAGGTTAACCGGACCGCTCAAGTCCTCCCTCGCCATCAAGAACCTTGCGATTCCGACCCAGTCATCGACGTGCAACCAACTCACCCATTGACAACCCGGTCCTTGCGCCCCGCCAAGCCCAAGCTTGGCAAAACGCCTCATGACCGGGAAAGCTCCTCCATCCTTGCCCAAAGCGATGCTGACTCTGAGAACAACTTTGCGCACGCCCTCGACGACCGAATCCCCGAAAGCGTCTTCCCATGCTTGCGCGACGCCCACCGAAAAGCCCGAACCAAAGACATCGCTTGATTCGTCGTGTGGTTCCAAGTCCCCTCTTCGATCCTTGTAGATGGTTGCAGTGCTGGAGTTGAGCCACACTTTGGGAGGATCGGCGCAACCTTGGACCGCTTGGCCGAGAACCCGGGTTGAATCGACCCGGGAGTTGAGAATCAGATCACGGTTTTCCTTCGTATATCGGCAATCCACCGACCGACCCGTCAAATTAAACAGCGCCTCCGCGCCTTCCAGTTCGGACTTCCAATCTCCCAACTTTCGACCATCCCAAGCCACGAACCGACCGCTAGCGCCACGCGGAGCGACGCTCCTGCCAAGAACAACCACCTCATGACCGTCGGCCGAAAGAGAACGGGCCAAGGCTTGACCAAGAAAGCCGGATCCTCCGGCCAAAACTACTTTTTTCATGGAAAAAACAGAAGTTCAGTTCTCACACGCATCAATTGTTTTTTCTATGTCCTCGTCAGTAATATGCAAATGCGTGACCAAACGGACAAGATCGGACCCCAAGGCCAAAACGTCAATTCCCCGGGCAGCCACTTGGTCGACGAAATCCGAAGCGGGCGATTCCGTCCGCAGGTAAATCATGTTGGTTTGCACCGACTCAAGATCGACTTTCAATCCGGGAATGTCTTGAAGTCCGGAAGCCAAGGCACGGGCTCGGGCATGGTCCTCGGACAACCTGTCCCTGTTGTGCTCAAGAGCATACAATCCGGCCGCAGCCAAAATCCCCGCCTGCCTCATCCCGCCGCCAAACGTCTTTCTCCATCGATGGGCCTGATCGATCACTTCGCGCGAACCGACCAAGACACCCCCTACGGGAGCGCCCAACCCCTTGGAAATGCAAATGGAAACGGTATCGCAATCACGAACAATTCTAGCAGGATCCTCACCGCTCGCAACGGCTGCGTTAAAAATACGGGCGCCGTCCAGGTGAAGGGCGCAATCCGATTCCCTCGCCACTTTGGCAATTTCATCAATTGCGGATTGCGGATAAAAGGTTCCTCCTCCCCGGTTCGAGGTATTCTCGATGCAAACAAGACTACCGTTCGGGTAATGACTCGAACACTCCGACGGCTTTCTGATTTTTGCCTTCACCGACTCCGCCTGCATGATTCCTCTTTCGCCGTGAACCAAAGCCACCGAACAACCGGACAAGGCGGCGAATCCACCCGCCTCGTAGACGTAAACATGACTGTGCTCCTCGGTTATGATCTCATCACCCGGTTGGGTGTGAGTCCGGATGGCGATCGCGTTGGCCATCGTGCCACTCGGAACCATCAACCCCGCCTCCTTCCCCATGATCAAAGCCATCTGCTCCTGCAACTCAATGACCGTGGGATCCTCACCGAAGACATCGTCCCCGACGATGGCCGAGGCCATTGCTTCCCGCATGGCCAAGGTTGGTTGGGTGATCGTATCGCTGCGCAGATCGACCCGGTCCGATGGATGCTCGAACATCCTGTCAGGAAAAGAAAACGCTACTTGAGCACGATGTTTTTGAAGGAAACCTTCATCGGCGGACCGGCATGGACCTGAAAGGCAAGCAAGCCATCGGCCCGACGGGTTTTCTCATCGTTGTCCGTCAATTCGGTCATTTTCACCCCATTGATGTAATGTACGAAATGAAAACCCTTGGCGGTAATCCTGTAACGGTTCCATTCCTTTTTCTTGACCGCTTTGCCGAGTTCCTTTGAGTCTGCGAACTTCTTCGCGTCCTTTTGCAACTTCCCCTTGTCGTTCAAGGTAAGGGTCGTATGAAAGCCACGATCCGACAAAATGCCGCGAAAGCCCTCGCCGTAGCAGATGCCCGAGTAACGGTCTCCGGATTCGAAGTCCGCCTGATAGCCTCCGATCCTCCAACCGTCATGCTTGCCGGGCTTGACGAAACTACGGTACTGAATCCCACTGTTGCCTCCCTCGATCTTGAAATCAAGATGAAGATCGAAATCCTTCATTTTCAAATCCTTGCAGATAATGAAGGTGTTTCCCTTGGTGGGGTTTTCCTTGGTTGTCTGGCCCACGATAGCGCCGTCTTGGACGCTCCAAAATTTGGGATCACCGTACCAACCCTTCAACGTCTTGCCGTCAAAGAGGTTTTTTTCCGCAAAGGCGGAGACGCAGGAAAAGAGCAATAGAGTGGAGAGGAATTTAAGTAATTTCATTTTTTGATTAGAAGGGTTTCATACAAATGTCCTGTCAACCGTCATTTAGGCAAGGAAAAGTTGACGAGACCATGTTTTTATTTCTCAATGTGCGCCTTGGGCCCTCCCTCATGATTTCCGTCAAAGACCTCAAAATTCACTATGGCAATTTCGTCGCCGTCGATCGTTTGACGTTCGAGGTTGGGAAAGGTTTGGTCTACGGCCTGATCGGACCGAACGGAGCGGGAAAGACCACCACGATCAAGGCCCTGGCCACCTTGTTGGAACCAACCTACGGCGAAATCAAACTCGGGAACGTCTCCGTCTTGAACGAACCGGAGGAAGCCCGAAAAATATTGGGTTACATGCCTGATTTCCCTCCCGTTTACGATGATCTTCGGGTCGATGAATTCTGCGACCTTTTTGCCCACGCCTATGGGTTGGACTCGAACCAAAGAAAAAACAAAGTCGAGGAATGCCTTGGCTTGACGGATCTTCTCGACAAAAGAAAAGCTCTTTGCAAATCACTCTCCCGCGGAATGAAGCAAAGAGCTTTGCTTGCCAAGACTTTGGTTCACGAACCGGAAGTCCTTCTTCTCGACGAACCAGCCGCCAACCTCGATCCCAAAGCACGAATCGACCTGCGCAACCTCCTGCGCAAACTCGCCTCCGAGGGAAAGACCATTTTGGTATCCTCCCACGTGCTTTCCGAACTTCAGGATCTTTGCGACACCATCGGCATCATGAAGGAAGGTACCATGATCCACTCGGGCACCATCGACGAGATTGCCGAAAAAACGAATCCGGCCAGGACCGTGCAAGTACACCTCACCGAACCGTTTGATGGAATCGATGCCTGCCTGAAGGATTTCCCGGTTGTCTCATCCGTTCATACGGTGGATGAGGACAGGAAGCGGCTTGAGTTCATTCATGAGGGAACTTCCCAAGACGAGGCGAAGGTGCTTGCTTCCCTTGTCGGGGAAGGAGCCAAAATCTACCGTTTCGAACCCAAACAATCGAAAGTGGAAGATCTCTTCCTCCAAGTGGAATCAGGCGAGGGTAAAGGAGGGAACCGATGAATCCGATTATTTTGCGCGGCATACGGGAAAGATTGCG
>JAYOII010000277.1:0-4410 GCA_038118685.1 Opitutia bacterium | reverse complement strand
CGTCAAGAGCCTTGGCTGTATATAAGGACACTTGACTTTCCAACCACTGCAATAGAATCTTTTTTTCGCTTTCCTTGGGTTGCTTGGCTTTCTCGGGTGGCATTTCTCCGAGTCGGACGACTTCCTGCACGTTTGCATACAGGTCCTGGAGATCCACCGGGTCAATTGTCTCGAGTGCATCCAGTCGCAGGTCTCCCTTTTGTTTTTGAGAACCGTGACAGGTGACGCAATAAGTATTCAACGCGCGGGTCGCTTGATCCTGAAGGGCGACCGGGTCTAGCTCCGAATTTGAA
Source organism: Opitutia bacterium (assembly GCA_038118685.1). Classification (GTDB taxonomy): domain Bacteria; phylum Verrucomicrobiota; class Verrucomicrobiia; order Opitutales; family Seribacteraceae; genus Seribacter. The sequence continues at coordinate 4,117 of JAYOII010000277.1, read as the reverse complement.
ATCGGATCGTTCGCAAACGTAATTGGCCCAATGAGGAGAGCGTAACAAGCGAACATTGAATTTCTCAAAACAAACGAAGGCAAAGGGCAAGCGGTCCAATCCATTTTAGCTTGTGAAGTTCGACGTGACTTGAGAGCGCATTCCACAGGAGATCACTGAGAAGAGAAAATCCATTTCGTGTTTTCTGCTGCTTTCGATTTATTCCGAATTTTCGGAATGATCCATTTACTTGAGTGGCGTGAGGGTGAACTCCTTGATGGCCACCCCTTTTTGGGGAGGTTCGTCGCGCCAAAAGTTAAGAACGTTCTCTCCTTTGACGAGCGTGATCTCGACCGGTTGAGAGTTTTGCCAGACTCCTTCGGTAAAAGGCATCTTCATGGCGATCTCCGCTCCCTCGTTGGCCGAGACCTTGATCCGCTGGTCGTAGTTGGCGGTGACCACCTTGGCTTCGAGGGAATATTTACCCGCCTTGGCCGCCTTCACCTTGTATCCGAATCGGGATTTGATGGCTTGCTTGGGTCCCGTCGGATCCGTCTTGGGGCTGTTTGCATAGTAGTCCTTGTGGTACTTGTCGGAGATGCGCTCGCAAACGTTTCCGTAGATGTCGTAAAAGCCCCAAGGGTTGGGCTTTTTCTGTCCGACGGGGTGAGACTTGGCTCCGGCGTTCCCTTTGAACCAGGCATACTCTCCGATTGGGGACGGATCCTCGCCGAAGAACCACTTGGTTTTTCGGCCGGCCCGACTGGCGTATTCCCACTCGGCCTCGGTGGGAAGCCTCGCTTCGACTTCCGCGATCTCACTGACCCGGATGCAAAACTGACGAGCATCATCCTCTGATACATTGTCTACGGGACACTCCGGGTTCTTGGTCGAACGGCTGGGGTTCGATCCCATGGCCACTTGGTACTGGGCTTGCGTGACTTCGTACTTGCCGAGGTAAAAGCCCTTGGTCAGGCCCACTACGTGCCTGGGCACTTCCACGCATTCGAAGCGGCCGCCCTTTTCGTTCTCTCCTCCCATTACGAAGGTTCCCGGTTCGACGTAAAGGAATTCCATGGTCACGCCGTCACCCAAGTCGAGGGTGAGTTCCTTGGCCGGTTTCTTGCCCTCCGGAGGAGTGATGGCTGCCCGAAGTCCCCAGTTTTCATAACGGCCGTACCCGCCGCTGAGCATTCGGCTGCCCGAGGCGCAAGCGTTGGCCTCGCCTTTCCACGTGCCTCCACGCATGACGGTGAGTCCTTCGGGGGAAAAACGGGGCAAGAAGACTTGCATGCCTCCCCCGAAACTCTTCATCGAAAGAACTTCGCGAGTGCTGCCGCTCGGATTGGAGTAGGCGACCGAGGGAATCGAAATCGAGCCGTTTTCAGAGTAGGCGATCTTTTGTTCCTTCGGATCGACCGGTGTGGCGATGACTTGTTGGGCGATGGTCGCCTTGTTTGATTCCCCCAGTTCCTCTCCGAGAGCTTCCAGGGTCACTTCCTTCAAATCCTTGATGATTTTTCGTTGAGCATTCAAGGCCAAGCCATTCCAAAACGGCGGATCGAGCTCCACCAGGCTGTTGAATTGAAGGCTTTGGTCGTTGTCTCCGTGAATTCTTTTTTCCCCGAAAACATCGCCGATCCACTGCGCTCTCTTGACCTCCATAAAAGCGTTCTTGTTTTTGCGGGCCTTGGACGTGGCGAGAAAGTCGAGGTCCTTGCGGTAGCGCGTGGAGGTCCATCCGGATCCCCAGCCAGGTCCCAAGTTTACGCACCAACCGCCTGGTGTCCAGCGGGCCAGAGCCCCGTGCCCCCGGCTGGGACGGGCCGTAGTGGGAACTCCGAAGGAGCGGAGGATGAAGCGGCCGAAGAAGGCCCGTCGTCCGCAAATCCCTCCGTTCATCAGAATGTTCTGGTACTTTTGCAGTTCGGGCCTGTCGTACTTGACGTCACCCGAGCCGTATTTGACGTTCGAGCTTACGACCCCGACGTAGCGCCAGCCGAAGTTCGACTCGTAGATATGGTCGGGCCTGAAATTGCGCAGCATGCGTCGTCCCCAAGCCAAGGTCTCGTCCGGTTCGTCCCCGTTCACCACCATGCGTAGGCTCCAAACCGACAAGTTCTTGAAGGTCGGGTCGAGCTCGCCGTCCAGGTAAGCCTTCTCGTAATGCAGGTAGCGATTCACGGGCTCTACGGTTTCAGGGGCGTCTTTCAAGGCAAGAGGGTTGGTCTGCTTGACGGGCAGTGCATGCTCCAAAGCAATGGCCAAAGCCAATCGGTTGAGGATTCCGCTTTTGGATTTTGAACTCTTCTTGAGGATTTGTTCGTAAATTTCCATAGCCTCTCCGAAACGGGCGGGTCCGTAGCCGTGTCGGATCCGTTTGGCTTGGGCTCCATCGGCAATGAGCATTCGCTTCATCAGTTCAGGGTTCGAGAGCAGGCGTTCGACAAGGGCGAAATGCGCTTTGCTCTGCTGTCCGAATTCCGCGAGACCGCGAGGGGTGGCGTCGAGCAGGACGACGAACTTGACCAAGAGATCGTCCAATTTGTCGCTGCTCATATAGAAGGCCATTTTTTCTTCCTGAGTGGGAGCCTCTTTGCCGGGTTCTTCCTCCTCGGTGAACAGTTCTTCAAGGGAATGATCTTTGTTCTTCTTGTCCTTGCCGATTTCAACCTCGGGGAAATCGAATTTCTTGTCCCGGGCCTCCTCGGTGGTGGGAGCGGGATCGAAAGGAATCTCCTTGGTCAAGCGAGCCCGCAGGTCGTCGAGTTGCTTCACGTAATGGGCTTGGATTTTGCGCCCGGCTTCCGTAAGAGGTTCAAGTTCTTCATTCTTGGCCAAGCCGAGGCTCGCGGCGCCGAGAGAAAGAAGAATCAACCCGCCGTTGAATGTCTTTTTCATATTCATGTTTTTGATAGTTCCGATGAGTTTGTTCAAATGTGATCCTAAAGGTCAATTTACTATATCTCCATTTGAAAAAGGTTGGAGTGGAGTTTCATTTGTTTAAAATACTTGGTCCTTCTCGATGTATTTCACTTGAGGAAGTGCTTTGAGCTTCGGAACGCTGCCTGCAGGGAATTTGGCGGCAAAGCCATTGATGATTCGAAGTACGCTCGGGGGGGAAGCGCCCAGCTCTTTGCAATGGCGCTCGGCGAGTTGTTCCAGGGTCTCTCCTTCCTTGTTTTTTCCATCGGTGAAAACCTCTTTTTTGTATGCCACGATGTAATTGATTTGGTTCGGAGCTTTCGGCGCAGGCTTGGCTTTGGCTTGAAAAACGAGTTTTGCCCCGGCGATGGGTTTGGAAAGTTCCTTCGGGTCGGAAAGAAATGAATAGGGCTCTTGGTTGGGCCAATTCCAAGTTTTCCCAAGGACGAAATGTCGCACTGGAAGTTTCGGGGCCTTAACCTTTACCGAGTCCTTGGCTTGACTGATGACTTGAATGGCCAACCCTTGGCTTCGCTCGAGTTTCGAAACAGCCAACAGATGGGTCGGGGTTTGGTAAACCCGGTCGATGCGGATTTTCCATCCGCCGTCGGGAACCGTCAGTTGAACGGAAACGGTCGATTCCCGGGCCTGAGTCCAAGTGCCCGCTAAGCTGAAGCAAGCAAAGGCGAAGAACATGAATATCTTTCTTATGAATTTCATAAGGTTGAGGACGAATTCATTCCTTTTTTCGAAGGAAGGTAATCAAAAAAGTTGCTCCTCCTAAGACAAGTAATCCAATGCCCGCGAAATTGCATCCAGCACCATAATTTAAACCTCGATGGGGAGAGATAGCTTCGATCAAGCCAGCCAATCCCAAGCAAAGGGCTCCGGAGAAAATCACCACCGAACAGGCTAGTAGAACGATTCCCTGATTTGCATTTCTCATCGAATCTATTTGAGCAACTCGACCATGGCTTCACCCATGGCGACCCCGATGTCCATATAGGTTTGGGCGTTGCCGTCGTAGTGGCTGTTGGAGGCGCCGCCCTGACTGAGCGGATGAGTGTAAACGGTGGATACGTTCCCTTTGAATTCGGGGTAGTTGCCGGTCGCCCCGTCCACGGCGAGCTGGGCATCGAGGATCAGTTTGTCGTTGCTTGGTTGCGCATCTTGGGCGGTTTGCCCGAGCGTAGCCACGACGAACTTGGCCTTG
>JAYOII010000276.1:1561-4425 GCA_038118685.1 Opitutia bacterium | reverse complement strand
ACTTTAAGTTAGGGGGGATTGGCTCTCATAATGATGGAAAAAATCCACCTGAGCCAAGGTTTTATTCAAGCTCGGACTACCTTTAGCGGATCCAGTCCTTCCAGGCTTTCTCGATCATCTTGCGGTTGGGTTTCCCATCGAAGGTCAGGTAGCGGAACTTCGAGACGTAGGGCTTGCCCGGTTCGATGGAGAAGGGTTCCTTGACCATGGGCGAGTAGACGAAGTAGGGCATGGAGGGATGGAGACGGACCCATTGGGGGTAACGGAAGTTGTCGGGGTGGTTCATCACCAAGACTCCGCATTCTTGGCCGTCCACCGGGCCGTACATCGCCACCCAGCGAGGGCGCGAGTGATTTCCGTTCTTGCGGGTCTTCCCCTCGGAGGTGAGCATTCTTCCCTTGGGGTTTCCATAGTCGTCCTTCTCCATCCAATGGGAGTTTCCCCGGATGGCCATTCCGCCATAATGGTATTTTTTGACAAGCAGGGCATCGTTGGTGGCGCAGGTTTGGGTGGAAACGAGGTCGAATTGGTGGTAGGGCATTGGTTTGCCGGTGACGTCGATCCGCCAGGTCTCTTTGAGGATCGGTTCGTCGAAATCCTTTCCCGTGGTGAAGATTTGCTCGAAGAGAAAGGAACAGGATTCTTTTCGTCGTTCCTCTCCCAAGTATCGGTGAAAGCGGACGTCGCCCAACTTCTTGGCCTGGTTCCAAAACTCGGTGGGTTTTCCCCGGAAGGTCGATTTTGTCCAGGCGAAGAAGAGGCCGTGCTGATGGGGATGGTCGGAGGCATAGTCTCCGGTGACGATCTTGCCGGAGGGGGAAAAGAGAGGGTGAATATATCCGCTTCTCGAGTAATGAGGGGGATGTTTTGATGATTCGGCGGAGGGTTTCCTCAAGTAGAGCAAGATCGGCTTACCTGCCTTGCTTAATCGGAAGCCTTGGTCGGAAGAATCAAGTTTGAGGGAATCGGAAGCCGGTTTGGGTTCGGTTTTACCGTTGACTGTATTGAGGGCTAACACCCATAAGGCGAGAAACGACAAGACAGTTTTTGGAATTCTCATGGGATTTGCTTTAGGCTCGTTATCAAGGGATGTTAGTATGTTATCAACCTATTTATATCAATGAGCAAGCGAATCATCCTGGGAACGGTTCTTTTGACGGTCACCTTCTTTTCCTTGCTTTGGTTCTTTTGGCCGAGCGAAGAGGATCGTATCCGCGAGCAATTTGACGAATTGTCGGGTTTGGTTTCCAAGACAGAGGATTCGTCCCCGATCTCGGATGCCCTTGCCCTCAAAAACTTTTCCTCTTTGTTTTGCGAAGAGATCGTGCTTGAAACTGGAAACTCCTCCCGTCTCAAGGGAAAATACACGAACCAAGAACTGGTTCGGAACTATGGAAGGCTCAGATCTTACGCCAAGACGATCGATCTTCGTTTTGAAGTTTTGCAGTTTGTTTCCTTGGATCATGAAGGGGCCAAGGTATCCGTTCGGGTGTGGGCAAGAGCGACTGAAAAGGCACGAAAGAAGCACTCGGAGAACTTTCAGGCAGAGGTTCTTTTGCGAAAAAGGGAAGGAGAGTGGAGGTTCGCCACCTTTGCTTATTTGGGGCCGTAGGCATTTAGTTTCTTGTTGCAATCAGGTTGCGATAAGGCATTCTAAATGAACCCTAATATGTTCCTTTCCCGAGTAATGGCCCTTCCCATGGCAGGTTTGATCCTGTTGCTCTCGCTTTCAAGCGTGAGCCAACGTTTGCATGAATTGGTCTTTCATGGCGACGAAGGTTGCCGGCACTCACTCGGCGATCATTCTTGCGGTACCCATGACAGGCATGACGGCCAGGAGGAAAAGGGAAAAGAGGAACTTCCTTGCCCCGTTCTCCTTCTTGCCAAAGGCTTTTTGGCGGCGGATTACAAGCCTGACTTGACCTTTTCGATTGCCTTGGTTTTCGAACCCGGCTTTCTCGTTTCCCCTTCGACTTGGGTCTTTCGTAAACACGACCCATTCGGTGCCCGGGACCCTCCCTTTTTCGCGTAAGTAATCTTTTTCGGGTTCGGATCGCCTGTTCGCGTCCGATCTCCCTCTTTTCTCGCGATCGGTTCCGCCCGGATAAATTCTGCCGAAACCGCGTTTTCACACTTTCTTAGCCGGGCAATCACAAACACCCAAAAATGAATTTAAAACTGACAGCATTATTCTTGTCTTCTTCCCTGCTCTTCGGACAGGAAGAAGGGCAACCCAGCGAAGTCCCGCAACTCGACCCTTTGGTGATCGAGTCTTCACCGCTCTCTCCCTCTGTGTCTGAAACCACTCAAGCTTGGAGCATTCTCTCCGGAGACGAACTTGAAAAAGCCAAAGGCACGACCCTAGCCGAAACTTTGTCTGACACGCCAGGCGTCAGCCAAACCCACTTTGGCCTGGCGTCCAATCGACCGATCATTCGGGGAATGGACAAATTCCGGATACGTGTGCTCCAAAACGGAACCGATAACTTTGACGTTTCCGCTCAATCCGAAGACCATGCCGTTACGGTCGATCCTTTGATGGTCGACCGTATCGAGGTTTTGCGCGGAGCTTCCGCGCTCTTGTATGGTGGTAGTGCCATCGGAGGCGTAGTCAATGTCATCGACCGGAGCATTCCTACCACCCCGTACGGCAAACCGGGAGCCTCCTTGCTTTCCAGTTACAATAGTGTAAACGAAGGTTGGAATTATGGCGCGACCGCGTTTGGCAGTTCCGGTAAGCTGAACTTTCAGGTAAATGGCTTCAAGCGTGACTTCGAAGATTACGATGCCCCTACCTTCTTCACGGAGGATCATCATTCGGGTGCTATTAGCGGACCATTCAATGCAGTTGCTAATAGTTACGG
>JAYOII010000276.1:0-1551 GCA_038118685.1 Opitutia bacterium | reverse complement strand
AAGCAGCTCAATTGGTTTCGGAGGATCCTACATGCTCGATTGCGGTTATACCGGGTTGAGTTTCTCAAGGTATGAAAACAAATACGGCGTACCCGGCGAGCATGCGGATAATCTTACTTATGCTGACATGGAAAGCGATCGTTTCGAATTCCGATCAGAGATCGAAGTTTCAGGTTCCGAATGGTTGAATAGTATCCGATTGAACTTTGGCTACGGGGATTACAAACACAGTGAGATTGGCTACGAAAATGGGGTGCCGCCTTTCGAAACTCACGCAACCTATCTTAGAGAGGGATATGAAGGACGGATTGTCTTTGATCATGACATTGGTGAATTGAGTGGAGTTTTTGGCCTTCACGGTCTTTTTGACGAGTTCAAGATCGAAGGTCACGAAAGCATTCTTTCCGGACTCACTAAAACTTGGTCTGATGCAACTGCTGCCGCCACAGCAACGTCTACTCCCAGTAATCCGGATATCGAAGGGGAGGACTCCAGTAGAATTGCGCTCTTTTTAATCGAGGAATATGATTGGGACGACGCGACTCGCTTGAACGCCGGGATCCGTTGGGAGCACCTGGACCGGGATTATCAAGGAACTGCGGATCGCGATGATTCGACCTTTAGCGCAAGCGGTGGTGTTTCCCGTGACATCAATGAACTTTGGAATATCAGCGGCAACCTCAGCTACTCCGAGCGGAGTCCCGATACCGCCGAACTCTATTCAGATGGTCCTCACCACGCCACGGAATCCTATGAGATTGGTAATCCGAACCTCGATACGGAATCTGCGCGAGGGGTGGAAATCATTATCCGTAAAACCGAAGGCAAGGTGACCGGTCAGTTTTCCGCCTTCCACACAAGATTTAACAATTATGTATTCCTGGAAGAAGTTTCACCGGAACTAGAACGGGACTCGGAAGGTAACCTTAAAAACGACACAAAATATCCAGGTGCCTTAGATGGCTTTCCAGCAGGAACGGAAGGACTTCCGGTCAAGGAATACGAATCGATTAAAGCCGAATATCAAGGTATTGAGGTAGAGATCGATTGGCTGGCCATGGAGAATCCAAGTTGGGACCTTCTTTTGTCCGCCTATGGTGACTTGCTTCGCGGCAAGAACAAAACCGAAGGGGCCAACTTGTCTAGGATACCAGCCACTAGATTGGGTCTTGGTTTCGAAGTTAAACAAGAAAAATTGGATTTTGGAGCGAAGCTTGTCCGTTCTTTCAAGCAGGATAAATTAGGGCACCATGAAGAGACAACTCCTGCCCATTCTCTGCTCAGTGCCTATGCGTCTTACGACTTCAGTTCCCGAGATTCTGCCGGCCAGGTCTTCCTTCGTGGATACAACTTGACCGACGAATTGGCCTACAACCATTCTTCCTTGCTGAAACAGTTTGCGCCTCTGCCCGGCAGAAGCGTTGAAATTGGCCTGAAGTTTGACTTCTAGGAATTGATTTCAAGGGCTCCGGACTTGGGTTTCCCCCAAGTCCGGAGCCTTTTTTTTGTGCCCGACGGCCTTCTTAGGTGGGTGTTTAAGCAAGCCCGAAA
>JAYOII010000275.1:0-4515 GCA_038118685.1 Opitutia bacterium | reverse complement strand
TCTCGGCCATTCTGGCTGCGGGGGACACTTTGCCCGCCGTCATTTACAACAGCCCGTATTATGGGTTCGAGACCAAGGCCGATCTGTTCTTCGATTTGCGCAGGAACCATGCGAATCTGATCGGGTTCAAGGAATTCGGCGGTTCCGATTCCTTAAGCTATGCGGCCGAGCACATTACGAGCGGGGATCCCGATCTGACCTTGATGGTCGGAGTCGACACCCAGGTTCTGCACGGGTTTCTCCATTGCGGGGCCGGCGGAGCGATTACCGGGGTAGGCAATGCACTGCCCTCTCAGGTTTTGCGACTGGTCGAGTTGTGCGAACGTGCGGCCACGGGCGATCCTGAAGCGACCCGCCTGGCAACCGAGCTCAATGATGCAATGAACGTCTTGTCGACTTTCGACGAGGGGCCGGATTTGGTCCTCTACTACAAGGAACTGATGGTGCTCGAAGGCCACGTCGGCTATGATTCGCACTTCAATGAAAGCGATGCCCTGAGCCCAAGTCAAAAAGCGCATCTTCATCAACAATGGGAACAATTCAAGAACTGGTGGGCCGCCTGGCCTGGTTCTTCGGATTCCTGACTTTTGCAAGATTCATGAAAATCACGAAGATTACGGCTTGGCAGGTCGATTTGCCCCTGCACGAAGGAAACTACAAATGGTCGGGCGGAAAATCCGTCGACGTATTCGACAGCACGCTGGTGCGCGTGGAAACCGATGCGGGTGTAACCGGATACGGGGAGGCTTGCCCGCTCGGGCCGGTCTACTTGCCTTCCTATGCAAAGGGGGTGCGGGCCGGGTTATCCGAGTTGGCTCCCGCGTTGATTGGGGAAGACCCCACCCAGTTGGGCAAGCTCAACCAGATCATGGACGAGGCGATGAAGGGACATCCTTACGTCAAGGCACCCGTCGACGTGGCCTGTTGGGATATTCTGGGCAAGACGGCGAACTTGCCCGCAAGCGATTTATTGGGAGGCACCTACGGGGACGATTTCGTACTTTACCGGGCGATTTCCCAACAGAGCCCGGAAGAGATGGCCCAAAACGTGACCGGCTACCGGGAGGAAGGATACCGCCGTTTTCAACTAAAGGTCGGAGGCGATCCGGACGTCGATATCGAGCGTATCCGCCAAGTGGCCGCCGTTCTGCAACCGGGTGACAAATTGGTCGCGGACGCCAACACCGGATGGCTCAAGCACGAGGCCATGCGCGTCGTGGGCGCGGTCAAAGACGTCGACGTCTATATCGAGCAACCCTGCTTGCGCTACGAGGATTGTTTGTCCGTACGCCGGCACACCGACCTGCCCTTCGTGATGGACGAATCGATTGATGGCATTCCCGAGATTCTCCGGGGCGAACAGGATCTCGCCATGGACGTGGTCAATATCAAGATCAGCAAGTTCGGTGGCCTCACTCGGGCCCGTCAGGCTCGGGACCTATGCGTTTCGCTCGGGCTCGTGATGACCCTCGAGGACACTTGGGGCGGGGACGTCGTGACGGCGGCCATCGCTCACTTGGCCCACAGCACGCCGACGGAATATCTCTTTACTTCGACCGATTTCAACAGTTACGTGACCCGTTCCATCGCCCACGGAGCGCCCCAGCGAAAGAACGGTCGTCTGGCCGCCCCCCGAAGTCCGGGACTCGGCATCGAACCGATGGAGGAGATTCTTTGCGGCGAACCGGCTTTGGAAGTCGCCTGAAACTAGGCCGCCGCTTCCTGAGAGGCCGTGTCCTTCTCCTTGAAAGTAAGAAGGAACACGACAAGCACGGCTCCAGCCATAATGGCAGGGAAGTACCAAACCGCAGGCCAATCTGTCGAACCGTCTTTGAGCTTGTTTTCCAAGACCCACCATCCGTTGAGCAGGCCTCCGATGAACATGCCTACTCCCAAGGTTACGAAGGCGATGAATCCCTGGGCAGCGGAACGAATATCGTCCGGAGCCCGTTTGTCGACGTACAATTGGCCCGCAAAGAAGAAGAAGTCGTAGCAAATGCCGTGAAAAAGGACGCCAAGGAAAGCGAGTGCCTGAGCATCGGGTCCCGCGTTGGCGAAGAGAAGGTAGCGCAAAACCCAAAAGAGCATCCCAATCGAAAGAATCATTCGAACTCCGTATTTTCTGAAGAAGAAAGGGACCAAAAGGAGAAAGAAAATCTCCGAGACTTGCCCTAGAGTCATCACTCCCTCCGAGTTATCGATCTTGCAATAACCGAGGAAAAAGTTGGTGGATTGGAAGTAGAAAGACAGAGGAATGCAAATAAGCAAGGAACAGACAATGAAGACCGCGAAGGAACGGTCCTTCATCAAGCGGATGGCCTTGAGCCCCAAGACATCCCCGACGGAAACCTCCTTGCCCTTCAACCGGGGAGGCGTGTGGGGAAGGGAAAATGCGAAGAGACCGAGTATGACTGAGGCGATCACGCCAAAGGTGTAGGGCCAAGTCGTTGAGCCAAGATCCTGGACGGCATCACCCGTAGGAGCGGCATCCCCGCCCATGAACGCAGGAAGTTGCCACACGAATTCTTCCGAAACGAGAAACCCTCCGCCCACCAGGATTCCCGAGGCGATCCAGCCGATTGTCCCAAGGGTACGAACGGGGGGAGCGTCTTTCTCCGGATTCTCGACGTTTTGGAATAGGAGAGAATTGACCAGAGCCAAGGTCGGCATGTAGCAGATGAGATGGAGAAGCAACCAAAGGAAGAAATCGTTGAAGTGGGCAGCCTGGGAAGTCAGATAGAGAAAGAGAGCCCCCAACAAATGAAGAACTCCGACCACGATCTGAGTCGGAAAAAAACGGTCCGCGATCATCCCGACGATGAAAGGGGAAAACATGGCCGCTATACCGGTTGATGCGTAGGCAAGACCGACCGGCGTAAGAAAGCCCCACAATTTCCAGTCCCCGGCCCCTTCGATGTTTGCAAGGAACTTCCACATGGGAACGTACCAAACTCCCCAGATGAAGAACTGGAGGAACATCATTATACAAAAGCGGACGGTGAGCGATGATTTCATAAGGACAATGGTTGCAGGCTGTTACCTCATCTTAGGGACTCGTCCACGAATCGATCAATCAGTAAATGCACTGATCTCCAAAGAAGGCGCGGGTCCGTTTCGCAAGAGCGAAACAACAGCTTTAGAAACTTGCCAAGATTTGAGGCAATGCAGTAGAAAGAAAAGACAATGCCTCTTTTCAACTGTCCGATATGCAACGGAGCCGTTAGCCAAGAGGCCGCAACATGTCCGCATTGCGGCCACCCCAATCCAGTCGACCCGTCCATGATCGAGGCCCGGCTCGAGGAGGAAAAGCGGCGGAAAGAGGAAACTCAAAGCAATAGGCAAGGTAGTCTACCCTCGGCAACCAATCAAGTCAGCGAAGCTTCTCCCTCCGCCTTTCGCAAACTCCTTGCTGTCTTGGCCATTGCCAGTGCTTTGATCGCAGCTATCTTTCAAATGGTCGGGGTTTTCTTTGAATTTCAACTCTTCGATTATTGGTGGGAAGATATCGCGATCGACCGCTTCCTCTACTTTTTCTTAGCTGTAATCGTACCTTTTTTTCTAGCTCAAGCTTTCCTGCTTTTTGCGAATTTTCAGAAAAAAACAAAGCTTTGGGCCGCTGCGGGCCTTTTCTCGACACTTTGTGGCTCGGGTTTTCATTTTCTGAATTTAAGCTACATCAACCTTTTTCATTACCAGTATGTAATGAGCGAGGGATGGGATTCAAGTTGGTGGTTCGAATATAACTTCGATGCTATTTCCGGGCATGGAGGAGATTTATTGTTTTTGCTTGGAACAGCCCTGCTGGCAGGTGCATGCCTCAATCAGAAAAACAAGATTTTCGCCATTCTTTCCCTTCCCCTTATCCTGCTTTGCCTCGTCGTTGCTTTTGAGAGAATGCTGACTTATCAATTTGACGACCCGTTCGGAAGACTGAGCAACGATCTTGTATTTCTTAGCAAATTACTTTGGGTAACAGATTCTGCTTGCTTGATGATGATCATGTTCCTTTGTGCAATAGGAACCCTATCTCAATCAGGCAAATCCGCTTCGGCAGAGAAGTAAAGCCTAACCGCGGCAGACTTTCCGATGGGGATGCCAGTCAACCGAGTGTACTCCATGCACAAATTGAAAACATCCTTTGGGGTCCGACAGTGTATGCTGGTTGATGGTCATCATCCTATGCGCTATCTTAACGGTTGCTCCTCACAGCTATGCTTCAAGGTGAATTGAATAGCAAGAAAAGCGCGTAACCCAAGCTACAAAACACAGAGGTAGAAACTTCTGAAAACCTTTAGGCACCCCGATGTGGGGAATAGGGTTTATCGGAAGCCGGAAGAAGCGCACAATGTGACTTGTGCAATTATGAGAATGAACCAAAGAACAAGTCCACAAATCTTACCTCCGTTTGTAGAACCCCGACCTGCGGGGTCGATCAGTCCTGCGTCCATCTGCTTCAAGTCGGCTGACCCCAGGAGCAAAGCCGCCATGCCAAGTGGCCGCAACATGCCCGCAATG
>JAYOII010000274.1:0-4530 GCA_038118685.1 Opitutia bacterium | reverse complement strand
GGCCAGGGATGGCAACTTCGTGCTTAGCGACGTCACCGTGGAATCGAACGGCGAACCCTTAAAACTCACTGATGCTCTGTCGGACTTCGACCAGAACGGCTACCCTGTCGCCAACGCCATTGACGGAAAGAAAAACTCCGGTTGGGCAGTTGCCGGAGCCATCGGCAAGGATCATATCGCTGTGTTCAAGCTTGAAAAACCGATCGTCTCACAGAATGCGGTATCGCTCAAGATCTCCTTGGATCATCAGAAAAACAATGGCTACAACCTCGGAAAATTCCGCTTGCGGGCGCTGTCCGACTTTCCGAAGTCAACGGACGAGATCAAGGGCGAAGTCGTTGTACCGCAGACGATCGCAACCATCCTGCAGAAGGACTCGCGTAGCGATACGGAAGCAAAGACGGTGCGCGATTATTACCTTCGGACCAATGCCACGACACCCTTTGAGTCAAATGGCTGGCGCCATCTGAGCACCAAGGAGGCAATCGACCTGGAAGCAATCGACTTTGATCAACTGGACGAAAAAGCCTGGAAGGCGGTGGACTGGAAGGACAACAAGGACGTCACCACGACCAACGGCTATGCCTACCGGCGCATTGATTCGACTCGCAACTTCCCGGTGGTTCTGACACTCAAGGTTGCCGGCAACGCCGAAGCGTGGCTGAATGGCAAGTCGCTGATGAAGCGTCTCAACGGTGACTTCAAGCAATTCGACAGCCGTCACGTTTATCTGCGCAAGGGTCCCAACGACCTCGTGGTAAAGCTCGACACCAAGAACAACAAGCCCCGTCTTAACTTTGTCCTCAAACCCGGCGCAGGAAAAGAAACGCTGACACTGCTCAACAAACCGGAACTGACCACTGAGGAATCGAAGTCCTTGGCCAAGTGGCACGCGCCGTTCGACGCCAAATGGAATGAACTGAAGGCCGACGTCGAAGCGAGCAAGGCCAAGGAACCGAAGCCCAAGCTCACCGAGGTTTATCAGGCCAAGAAGAATGGAGCGACCTATGGCAAGTACACGATTCATCATCTCGAGCGCGGCAATTCCGACGTTAAGCTCGAACCGGCTAACCCCGGATTCATGGACGTGCTGATGCGGCCGGAGGTGAGCGACGAAAAGTGGTTGAAAGACAGCAAGGAAACCGAACCGCGTGTCGCCTTTGCCAATTGGATTACCGACGAGAAGGAGGGTGCCGGCAGCCTTCTTGCGCGCGTAATCGTCAATCGCATATGGAAGCAACACATGGGCAGGGGAATCGTCGCATCGACCAGTAACTTCGGCACCACCGGCGACAGACCGACCCACCCCGAATTGCTTGACTGGCTGGCCATGACCTTGATCGAAAATGACTGGAGCCAAAAGTCCATTCATCGTCTCATTTTGAATTCAACCGTTTATCGACAAGGAATAGCCACCGGTGACGTCGGGCTTTCGCTCGATCCCGACAACAAACTATTGTGGACGCGACGGAGACAGCGCATCGAGGCGGAAGTCATTCGCGATCGCCTGATCCAAATGAGCGGAAACCTCGAAACCAAAATGTATGGGAAAGGCACGCTCTCGCTCACCGACCCGCGCCGCAGCGTTTACCTAACCGTCAAACGAAGCAAACTCTTGCCCTTCCTTCAATTGTTTGACGCCCCCGACGCCATCGAAGGCAAAGAGATGCGCAACGAGACCAACTCCGCTCCACAGTCCCTGACTTTACTCAACTCGAAGTTCGTACGCGAAATGAGCGCCAAGTTGGCGACACGCATAAAAGCGGATTCCCCCGAAGCCTTGGTCACCCGACTCTATTGGGAAACTTACTCCCGACCGCCCCTCCCCCGAGAACTGAACTACCTCGCCGAATTTCTGTCTCGGCAGACCAACCTCTACGAGGGCGACGCCAAGGCCGCGGACAAGGCTAAGATTGATCTTTGCCAGTTGCTGATCTGCAGCAACGAATTTGTCTACGTTGATTGAAACGACTTATGAAACACTCACGACGAAAGTTTTTGACCCAAGCGGGAGCTGCCGCCGGAATCTTTGCCACCCAGGGCGCCTTTGCCCAAAACAACCCGTTGGCCTTCGGCACCGGACATTTCCCTGCCAAAGCCAAAAGCATCATCTGGCTGCACATGACTGGCGCTCCTGCCCAAATGGACACCTTCGATTACAAACCGGTGCTCAATAAAAACCACGGCAAGCCGCTGCCCGACGCGGATTCCAAAACTGGTTTTTTCACGACAAGCGGTAAATGTCTGGCCTCCCCCTTTGCCTTCAAGCAATACGGCGAATGCGGGGCCTGGGTTTCCGATCTTTTCCCTCATCTTTCCAATCACGTCGACGACATGGCTTTCATTTACTCCATGTATTCGCGCTCGAACAACCATACACCGGCCATGCTCGAGCTTACCTCCGGATTCTTTCGTCAGGGCTTTCCCAGTATCGCCAGTTGGCTGATGTACGGACTCGGCACCCCCAACAAATCCTTGCCCGGATCTTTTGTCTTTCATGCGCCCAAGAAGCCACGCGGCGAAGACCCAATCTGGTCTACAGGCTTCCTTCCCAAGATCTTTCAGGCCACCGCCATCGACGGCGGCAACAAGAAAGTCATCGACAACCTTGATCGTCTCGAAGACCTTTCCGACGGTCAACAACGCTCCCAACTCGATGCCATCAAATTTCTCAACGATTCCCACAGAACGGAGCGTCTGCACACCTCGAACCTGGAAGCCCGACAGGAAGCCTACGAGTTGGCTTACCGGATGCAAACCTCCGCGCCCAACGCCTTTAACCTGAACAACGAAACCGAATCCACCCGCAAACTCTACGGCATCGACACCAAAGAAACCGAACTGGTTGGTCGGCAGCTCTTGACCGCACGGCGTTTGGTCGAGCGCGGTGTGCGCTTCATCCATGTTTTCGCGGGAACCAATGGCGGTGGCGGTGGCGTCAACGACGTTCCTTGGGATGGGCACAACGACATCAAAGCCAACCATACGGTCGCGGCCCGGTCGGTGGACAAGCCAATGAGCGCCTTGCTCGCCGATCTCAAGCAGCGCGGTATGCTCGACGAGACTCTGGTGGTCTGGGGCGGCGAATTCGGCCGCACATCCGACTCGCAAGGCAACGGCACAGGTCGCGATCACAACCCCAATGCGTTTACCATGTGGTTTGCCGGAGGTGGCATCAAAGGGGGTGTTCAATACGGTCGCACCGACGACTTTGGCTACAAAGCGATCGAAAACCGGACCTCCGTCCACGACCTGCATGCCACCGTTCTACACCTGATGGGTCTGGACCACGAAAAACTCACCTACCGTCATAACGGTCGAGACTTTCGACTCACAGACGTAGCCGGCAACTTGATTCATGATATTCTTGCATAGGTGCCTGGGTTGACTTGCAAAAGAAAAATCCAATGCTCAAAATGCATTTCAAAATTCTCCTGACATTGCTTCTGGCCACTTCGGGCATTGCATCCGATCGACCCAACGTTCTCTTTCTCGCGGTCGACGACATGAACGACTGGATCGGTTGCCTGGGCAAAACTCCACGGGCCATCACTCCGAACATCGACAAGTTGGCCAAGAGAGGAGTCAACTTCAGCAACGCCCACACCGCCGGGGTCTTCTGCGCTCCCAGCCGGGCTGCCATTTTCTCCGGCCAGTTCGCCTCCACCACCGGATGCTACCAAAGCGCCAACTACTTCGTGGACCACCCCGAGATCGAATCCCTTCAGACTAGCTTCGCCAAGGCTGGCTACTCCACCTACGGGGCGGGCAAACTCTTCCACCACCCGGCCGGCGCGATCGACGTCCGAGATTGGACTCACTTCTTTCTGCGCAACCCCGAGCAACGGGAAACGGGTTGGCCCATGAATTCGTGGAGTGAAGAAACTCCTTTCCCCGAACCCTATCCTGCGAGTATTTACAACCGGGGACAGGAAATCACCGGCGGTATGTTTCTCGAATGGGCCGGCATACCCAATCAAAAAGAAGAGGAAATGGCGGATACGAAGAGGGTCAATTGGGCGGTCGAACAATTGAAGAAGAAACATGACAAGCCTTTCTTCCTCGCAGTCGGGCTTTATGCCCCCCACTACCCGCACTACTGTCCCCAGAAGTACTTTGATCTCTACGATCCGAACGAAATCAAACTCCCGCCAATCAAAGAAGACGATCTGGACGATCTTCCCGAAAAGATCCGGAAAATGAAGACCGGCCGTTCTCGAATCGTACAGAAACTCAAGTCGCTCGATGCTTGGAATGATGCCATTCATGGCTACCTTGCATGCATCAGTTATGCCGACGCCATGCTCGGCCGTGTCCTCGATGCTCTGGAGAAAAGTCCCTACGCGGACAACACCATCGTCGTCCTTTGGAGTGACCATGGCTACCACCTCGGCGAAAAAGGGGATTGGGGGAAGCACACCCTGTGGGAAAGGTCCTCCAACGTTCCTTTTATTTGCTCCGGTCCCGGTGTGGCCAAAAATAAAGTAACCGATGTTACGGTAAGCCTGATTGATATGTATCCCACTTTTC
>JAYOII010000273.1:0-4537 GCA_038118685.1 Opitutia bacterium | reverse complement strand
GCTGAAAACGTAGCTCTGCAGCTCGAGCGCAGAATTGCTTTTCGGCGGGCAATGAAAAAGGCCGTTCAGACCACAATGTCCATGGGCGCTGAAGGGATTAGAATTCAATGTGCCGGACGTTTGGCTGGTGCGGACATAGCTCGGACCGAACAGCAGAGGGAGGGGCGGGTGCCCTTGCATACTCTTCGTGAAAATATTGACTATGGATTGGTCGAGGCAAACACCGTCTATGGTATTATTGGCATCAAGTGCTGGATTTGCCTTAAGGACGAAGACAAAATTTTCTGACGCCTCAACATACGACTTATCATGCCAAAGCTACTTCCATCACGCACAAAATTTCGCAAGGTTCACAAAGGACGGGTTCGGGGTACTGCATCTCGTGGCAACACCGTTGCTTTCGGGGAATTCGGAATACAGTCTTTAACCCGGGGCAGGATGACCTCCAATCAAATTGAGGCTGCTCGTGTTGCCATAAATCGTCACTTGAAGAGGAAAGGAAAGGTATGGATACGAGTTTTTCCTCACAAGCCCGTTACCAAAAAACCAGCTGAAACCAGACAAGGAAAAGGTAAAGGCCCCGTAGACCATTGGGTCGCTGTCATCAAGCCGGGTCATGTCTTGTTTGAAATAGCCGGTTGTTCCTTGACGCTGGCCCGAGAAGCTCTCGGGTTGGCCGACGCAAAGCTCCCTTTCCGCTGCCGGTTGGTTGAGCGGACTCAATCCTTTTAATCAAATGAAATTCTCTGAAATCAAGGAGCTTTCCGAAGCCGAATTACAGAAGAAACACCGAGAACTTGGTGACGAACTTTTGCATTTGCAGGTCCGAAAGCAAACCGGGCAAGTCGAAAAACCTCATCTCCTCAAGAGCATGAGACGTGACCGTGCCCGCATTCGCACCGCGCTTCATCAAGCCAAGCAAAACTAAATACTTTTTAAATGAGTGCAGAACCCACAAGAAACAATCGTAAGGAACTCATTGGATTCGTTAGGTCCAAAACCGGCGACAAGTCCGTGAAAGTCGTCTATGAATACAAGATTCCTCATCCTCTTTACAAAAAGGAGATTCGTCGAAAGACGACCGTGCACGTTCATGACGAGAGTAATGAGTCCAAAGTTGGTGACAAGGTTCGCATCGTAGCCACGCGACCGCTTAGCAAGATGAAAAGGTGGCGTGTTTTGGAAATCATAGAGAAGGCACCCGTCGTTTAGGAATCAAGCCATGATACAACTACTAAGCAGACTCGAAGTTGCGGATAATACGGGAGCGAAAAAAGTCCGTATGATACGACGCATCGGTCAGAACAAAAAGACTGCCTCCATTGGAGACATTATCGTTTGTCACGTTAAGGAAAGCTCAACCGAGGCCTCGGTAAAAAAGGGCACTGTGGTAAGGGCGGTCGTCGTGAGAACCCGGGCGCCGATGAGAAGAAGAGATGGCAGCTACTTGCGTTTCGATGAAAATGCCGTGGTGATCGTCAATGACGACGGAACCCCGAAGGGCACTCGGATTTTTGGACCAGTTGCTCGCGAACTCAGGCAAAAATACATGAAGATCATATCATTAGCCCCGGAGGTTTTGTAACCATGGCCAAGAGCGTAAAAAAAGGAGACGAGGTCATTGTCATCGCGGGTGACCACAAGAATAAGAAAGGAAAAGTCCTGCAGGTTATCCGGGATAAGAACCGAGTCATCGTCGAGGGGGTGAATATGATCAAAAAGCACGAACGGAAAACACAGGATAACCCCCAAGGCTCGATCATCGAAAGAGAGGCCTCCATTCACTACTCGAACGTAAAGTTAGCCGAGTAGGCAAAGTAGTCCTTTTTTGATTTCCAAAAAATTGAAGTTATGAACATTCCAGAACTTAAAAAAATTTACACGGAAGAAGCCGTACCTGCCTTGATGAAAAGCCAAGGATACGGCAACGTGCATCAAGTTCCCAAAATTGAGAAAGTCGTACTCAACAGTTCCTTCGGCGTTGAGTTGGACAAGAACGGAATAGAGGAACTCAGGAAGGACATGGCATCCCTTTCCGGTCAAGCGCCGGTCGTCATCAAAGCCCGAGTCAGTGTTTCGAATTTTAAACTTCGCGAAGGTATGCCGGTTGGAATCAAGGTAACTCTAAGAGGCACCCAAATGTGGGAGTTTCTATTGAGGCTCATCGCTATTGCCCTTCCGAACATTCGTGATTTCCGGGGGGTCCCTTCCAAGCTTGATGGTCGGGGCAACTATACTTTGGGCATTACCGATCACAGCATTTTTCCCGAAATCAACGTCGAGCGCCAGCGGGTAAACACCGGGCTTGACATATCAATCGTTACTTCCGCTCAAACGGACGAAGAGTCTTACGAAATGCTCAAACTGCTCGGCATGCCATTTCGCAAGCATTCCAGTGAAACGGTGGCTTCACAAGAAGCTGCATAAATTTTCAACCCTTGATACCATGGCCAAAAAGTCAGTCATTCAGCGCAACAAGAAAAGAGAGAGAATGGTAGCCCGTTTTGCATCAAAGCGAGCCGCCCTCAAAAAAATCATTGCCGACCCAAGCGTCAGCGAAGAGGAATTTTATTCAGCTCAGGCGAAACTTTCCAAGCTTCCCCGCAACTCATCCGCGGTCCGCTTGGTGAATCGCTGTACGTTAACCGGAAGACCAAGAGCCACTATTAGGAAGTTCGGTTTGTCCCGCATTAGTTTCCGCGAACTAGCCCTTCAGGGCAAAGTTCCCGGAGTCATCAAAGCATCTTGGTAGGCAACTGCCAAACCCCTCATTGATATGTCCGTCCACGATACAATAGGAGATTTTATTACCGTCATTCGAAATGCCGGACAGGCTGGCAAGACGACCTGCACCTATCCGCATTCCAATTTGCGAGCCGGCTTGGCCTCGATCCTCAAAGACAGGGGGTTTGTCCTGGATTGCACCGAATCCCAGTCCGAAAACGGTCATAAATGTCTGGAAGTTCAGCTCAAGTATGTGGACGGAGAGCACGCTATAAGGGGAATCAATCGGATCAGCACCCCGGGTCGTCGGTCTTACTGTGGTTATCGTGACATACCTCATGTTCTCGGTGGGTTGGGCGTGTCCATTCTCAGTACCCCCCAGGGGATCGTCGACGACAAGACGGCGCGTAAAAACAAATTGGGGGGGGAACTCCTCTGTAGCGTTTGGTAAAACAGGCAAAAGGAATTTCATTCATGAGCAGAATAGGAAAAGTACCCGTTGACGTTCCGTCGGGAGTGGAAGTCACGCTTGAGCAAAACACCATTAGCGTCAAAGGCCCCAAAGGCAATTTGTCGAAGACGTTTTCGCCCCTTGCTTCGATTACCGTGGAGGGGGAGCAGATTCAAGTCAAGCCGGTCGACGACAGCCGGGATGCCCGGGCGCAGTACGGAACCACCCGTTCAATCATAGCCAATATGGTTCAAGGAGTGACGGAGCCATTCAGTAAAGATTTGCTTATTGAGGGGGTTGGCTTTCGGGCCACGGTCAAAGGTTCGATCATCGATCTTGAATTAGGTTATTCTCACCCCATAGAGCACCCTATTCCCGAAGGCGTGGCCATCACGGTTGCCGACAACGTCAAAATTCACGTTGAAGGGCCCGATAAGCAAAAAGTCGGTCAAGTGGCGGCTGAAATCAAGAGCTACTATCCGGTCGAGCCTTACAAAGGAAAAGGCGTAAGAATTCTTGGCCAGTACGTCCGCCGCAAGGAAGGAAAGAAATCAGCCTAAGCAAATTCAAAATGAAACTTTCAAAGAAAAAAGAACTAACCCAGAAAAGGCGCTGGAGAATTCGCAAGAAAATCAATGGAACGGCCGAGCGACCTCGCGTATGCGTCCGTTTTTCAAACAAAAACATTCACGCGCAGTGCATTGATGACGAAAAAGCTCATACTGTCGTGGGAATCGCCACCACCCATTCCGATTTCAAGGAAATCCTTCCGAATGTTGCCGGAGCTGAGAAATTGGGTTCAGTATTCGGATCCAAGATTAAAGAAACAGGGGTTTCTTCAATCGTGTTCGACCGATCGGGAAGAAAGTATCACGGATGCGTTAAGGCGTTTGCGGATGCTCTTCGAAAGGAAGGCCTGACATTTTAAGCTATGAGTCAACCAAACCGCAAAAAAAAGAATTCCAAAGAAGTGGTGGCATTAGAAGAAGAGCCCGAACTTTTTGAAAAAGTCGTCCATATCAATCGTTGCGCCAAAGTCGTCAAAGGTGGACGCAGATTTAGTTTTGCCGCCCTCGTCGTAGTTGGGGACCAACAAGGCAACGTGGGTTTTGGTTATGGGAAGGCTCAAATGGTACCGGATGCAATCCGCAAAGGCACGGACAAGGCCAAAAAAGCAATGGGTCCCGTTTCAATTTCCGGCGATACCATCCCCCACCCTATTTTGGGAACCTATGACGGAGGAAAAGTTCTTCTGCGACCGGCTCGTCCGGGGACTGGCATCATAGCCGGTGGAGGAGTACGGGCTGTCCTCGAAGCCGCCGGGGTCAAAAACGTTTTGTCCAAGTCACTTGGATCCAACAA
>JAYOII010000272.1:0-4551 GCA_038118685.1 Opitutia bacterium | reverse complement strand
AATAAAGGGGAACGATCTTGTATTTTCGGGCGACCTCGGCTTCGATTCGCCTCAATGCTTCTTCCTCGATCTCCGCGACTTCGCCGATTTGCAGTTCGTATCCGAGAAATTGAGCGACCAAGCTCAAAACGTCTTCCCGCGAGGCAAGTCCTTCGTCGATGATGGCTTGGGCGTAAGATCTTTTTCCCTCCCTGACGTCGTCGTCGTAAAGCTGCTCCAGTCCGTGCTGAGAAACCCCTTCGACCTGCCTGAAAATATCCCTTATGGAAGCATTGTAATCTTGATAAAGCATGACTTTCGGCTACCTCACTCTTCCGCGGTTGTTACCATCAGCACTTCGTCCAAAGTCGTGATTCCGGCCAACACCTTCCGAAAACCGTCCTCGCGCATCGATCGCATTCCCATTTCCCGGGCTTTTTTTCGGAGTTCGACGATGCTTACGTTGTGATAGATCATCTCCTCGATTTCCTCATTGACCCCAAAAATCTCGAACACGCCCTTTCGCCCTCTGAATCCTTTGTCCCCGCACTTCTCACATCCGGTTCCTTGCATGAAATTTGCGGATCCAGCCTGATCTTCGCTTACTCCGAGAACAGCCAACTCGCTGGGATTGGCTTCGTAAGGTTCCTTGCAATTTTGACATATGGAACGAACGAGTCTTTGCGCCAAAGCCGCCCTGAGGGAAGCGGAAACCAAGAACGGCTTGACCCCCATGTCGATCAACCTCGATACGGCGCTGGGGGCGTCGTTGGTGTGCAGGGTGCTGAAAACCATATGCCCGGTCAAGGAGGCGTTGATGGCGATCTCCGCAGTTTCAAGGTCACGAATTTCCCCCACCATGACGATGTTCGGTGCTTGCCGGAGCATGGCCCGCAAGGCGGCCGAAAAGGTCATCCCCACGTCCGCCCGCACTTGCACCTGATTGATCCCGGCTACCTCGTACTCAACCGGATCTTCCACGGTGATGATCTTCCGGTCGGGCTTGTTGATGGCGTTCAAAGCGGAATAAAGCGTGGTCGACTTGCCGGAACCGGTGGGTCCTGTAACCAGAAAAATGCCATCCGGCATCGATATGACCCGCTCGAACGTTTCTTGATCGTCGGAAAAGAAACCAAGCTGAGGCAACCCCAGGCTCAAGCTTTCCTTGTCGAGTATACGCATGACGATGCTCTCCCCATGAACGGTCGGCAACGTGGACACCCGCAAGTCGATCACCTTCTCCCCCACCTTTACGTTGATCCGTCCGTCCAGGGGAACCCTTTTTTCGGCCAAACTTACGTTCGCCATAAGCTTGGTGCGGGAAATAATGGAAGGTTGGAGGCGTTTGGGGGGATCGGGTTGTTCCTGCAATTTGCCGTCCACCCTGAATCGGATGCGGAATTTTTTCTCCAAGGGCTCCATGTGAATGTCGGAAGCCCTCCGATCCAAGGCATCCTTGATCACCGAATGAACGTACTTGATGATGGGAGCATCCTCTTCGCTTACGTCCTCCGGTCGGACGCCGTCTCCGATCTCGATTTCATCTTCGCTCATGCCTTCGAAGAAATCGTTCATTTTGCGGTCTTCGGCGGCGCCGTAGGCTTGGTCTATGGCTTCGAGCACCGCTCCCCGGTAGGCGACCTTCGGGTTGATTGATTTCTTGAGTTCGAACTCCAAGGCGGCCTGCCCATTTTCGAGGAAGTCCAAAGGGTCTCCCACCGCGAGCTCGATTTCCGCTCCAGTCATGCCCAAGGGAAGGACTTCGAATTTTCTCGCAAGTTCAGGGGTGAGCAAGCCGATGATTTCTTCCGTCGGATTGACTTGGGAAAAATCGACCGCTTCCATACTCAACTCGGAGGAAAGGTAGTTCACCAAATCTTCCTGGGGAAGTCCGGTTTTGGCAAGGATTTCATCCATGAAGAACAATTCCTTGCCTCCCATTGAATTTTCCGCCCCCGCCTGAATGGCTGCGTTCACCTCTTCGACCAATTCATCCGTGACCAAGCCCTGCTCACGCAAGGCATCCAGAATGAATTCATCGGTTTGGTTCATGTCGATTTTTCTTTAGGCGCGTCGCAATCGGAACCTAAAAATTCCAAAAAAGCAACCCATCATCGACCTAGCGACCAAGTCCCATGAGAAACTCGGGGTTGTTTTTTGTTTTGCGAACCCGTTGGATGAACATCTCCATGGCTTCCACCGGCGGAACACCCTTGAGCGATCGGCGAAGGGAATAAATTTTGGTCAACTCGTCCGGGTGGTAGAGAAGTTCTTCCTTTCTGGTTCCGCTTTTTTCAAAATCCAAAGCAGGGAAAATCCTCTTGTTCGAAAGTTCACGATCCAAGTGAAGCTCCATGTTGCCCGTCCCCTTGAATTCTTCGAAGATCACCTCATCCATCTTGCTTCCGGTTTCCACCAGAGCGGTGCCCAGGATCGTAAGGCTGCCCCCGCCCTCGATGTTTCGGGCCGAGCCGAAAAACCTCTTGGGGCGTTGCAGAGCCGTTGCCTCCACGCCTCCGCTCAAGATTTTTCCGCTATTGGGCATTGTCGTGTTATAGGCCCGGGCCATCCGGGTGATCGAATCGAGAAGTATCACGACGTCTTGTTCCCATTCGACCATGCGGCGGGCTTTCTCGATTACGATCTCGGCCGCGTGCACGTGACTCTCGGCGCTCTCGTCAAAGGTCGAAGCAATGACCTCTGCATCGGGCACCTGCCGGCGAAAATCCGTAACTTCCTCCGGCCTCTCGTCGACAAGCAGAACAATAAGATGAGCCTTCGGGTTGTTGACCCTCAAGGCACGTGCGATCGCCTGCTGAAGAACGGTTTTCCCGGTCCTCGGAGGCGCCACGATAAGACCGCGTTGGCCGAAGCCGATGGGGGAAACCAAGTCGACGACGCGCATCGAAACGTTATCCCACTCGACGTCCGACTTGGTCTCGAGAAAAATTCTCTCCAACGGATAATACGGAACAAGTTCGGTAAAAGGCGTGACCCGGGAAGCTTCCTCCGGGGAGCCGTTCATGACCTCTTCGATCTGGACGAGAATGGGACAACTCGACTCTTCCATTTTGGGACGCAGGAACCCCTGAACCAAGTGCCCCGTCTTCAACCCGAGCGACTTGACCAAGGGAGCGGGAACAAAAGGACATTGTGACTTGAGGCGGTAATTGTCCTTTTCCTGAAGCAAAAAGGCATGGCCGTCCTGCATCACCTCGAGGATTCCGGAAATTCTCACCGGCACCACTTTTTCAAGGCAGGCATCCAACAAGGCATCGAAAATCTCCTCCCTCAACGGGGCCGCAGGCAGTTCGAATTCCAAATCAAGCTCGGAAACCTTCGTCTTGAGTTCTTGCAAACTCAAAGGCAAAAGCTCGTCCAATACAATCGGGGCCGATTCCGAAGACGCGAAGACTTCCGCGAGGGCCGAAATTCCCTCCATGCTCTTGAGTTCTTCCTTTTCCATGAGGTTCCCGATCTCCAAAGGCTTGACCTCGGTTTCCTCGTACGGAAGACGCTTGGGCTTCTTGAATTTTTGGCGGGCCCTGTTCTTCTGGTTTTGGTTTTTCTTCTTGTCCTGCCAATTCGGCTTCTTGCCGGGCCGGTTGCCCTGCCCGTGTTGACCATGCTGGCCTTGATTGCCCTGTTTCTTCTGTTGATTAGGGTTGCCCTGTTTCGGGGGATCTCCGCCCTGCTGCTTGCCCTCTTCCTGATCACCGTTTTGAGGCGGCTCGGGATTCTTTTTCCGGTCTTTGTCAGAGGTGTCCTCATCCAGGTAAGGGTTCGACTTCTCCGTCTCAGGTTCGGAACCGTCCGTACTGAAGAACAACTGGGTGTCGCCTTTTCCTTTGGAAGACTTGGAACTCTTCTCTTTGGCAGGTTCCGGCGCCTCCTTATCCTTGGAGTTCTCGGCAGGAGCGGGTGAGGCTTCTTTTTCGGGAACCTCGTCCCCGCTTTCTTTTTTCTTGGTCGTGCGTTTGGTTGGCATGGAAATATTATTGTGGATGGTACTTGCTGGGAAAAGAATTCAAAAAGAAGAGAACCTGTCGTTCCAAAAAGGCGCGGGATCCGTGTCCGAGGAAGACCGAGTCGGCCCGCTCGGCCTTTTGTTCGACAGGCAATTGAGCATCGATGCGATCCTGAGCCTGCCTGAGCGGAAGCCCTCGTTCGAGCAAACGCGCGACTTGGATCTCTCGGGATGCAAACAGTGAGATGACGTGAGCAAAATGGGATTGAAGATCATTTTCAAAAAGAAGGGGAATCTCCACCACGAACAAGGAGTTTTCACTCTTGTCGATCTTTGATTGCCAAGCCGCTCGGACAAGCGGATGAAGAATGGATTCAAGCCAAGATCTTTCGTGGGGCTTTGAGAACACTATTTCAGCTATCTGCTTTTTGTCAACGATTCCCCGCTCATCGAAAACCTCCTTGCCCCACCTCCCGCGTAACAGGTTGGCAACCTGTTTGTCGGAAGCAAAAATTTCACCGGCCAACTGATCGGTCGATATCGCTTCCCATCCGTTCTCGGCAAAGATTTCCAATACGGAGGATTTCCCGCAAGCAATACCCCCC
>JAYOII010000271.1:1411-4554 GCA_038118685.1 Opitutia bacterium | reverse complement strand
CGAAGAACAAGCGGTAGAAAAAAGCGAACTCATATCCGGAGCAATCAATGACTTTGACTCCTCCGACCGATGGAAAAGGGCGACCCGTCTGCTAACCGAGCGGCAAGACAGCGTTCTTCGCGAGCTCAAAGACACCCATGTCATCGAAGTCCGGGCGCTAGACGGCTTGGAAGCCGACCAAGTTTGGGAAAACGCAACGGAGGCCGAACCGCCAAACGACTTTGGAAAGTCTCCTCTTGCCCGGATTACGGATTTGGCCTCCGGCATACTCTCGACCGTCAAGGCGGACGAGGATGAGGATGAAAACGAGCAAGGAGGCAAATCACGTTCGGCCGCGGTCATACTCTCGGATGGACTGCACAACAAGGGCTCTTCTCCCTTCGAGACCGCAAAATTAATGGCGGGACGGGATATTCCCATCCACACCATTGGCTTCGGAAGCAAGAAGGCTCCCCCCGACGTTGCCGTTCTGGACGTGGCCACCCCGCCCATGATTCTCAAGACCGACCGAGCGCACGGGAGCATAACCCTGAAGGACAACTTGGACTTGGGCGCCGATTTCAGGATCGTGGTGGAAGATGAGCAAGGAAACGAGGTTTGGGACGACAACCTCACCGGGATAAACGCCAACCGCAGGCGAATCGACTTCGACTTCCCGATGGAAGAAATGGTCGAAGAACGAATTTTGGCCTTGGGGCTGGACAACAGCGTAGAGGTAAATTCCATACCCATGAGATTCAAAGCAAGGGTCGAACCGGTCGAGGGGGAGACTCGCTCGGACAACAACTTCAAGTCCTTTTCCTTTGATGCCATTACCAAGAAGAACAGCGTGCTGATTATCGACGGCCGTCCAAGGTGGGAAACCCGTTACCTTCGCAATGTCTTCGACCGGGACGAGCGTTGGGTGGTCACCGCCGTTTTCGCGGGCTCCGGTTCCGCTCAACCTGAATTGCCGAGGGGAGAAGACGTCGAATCGTTCCCCGAGGACAAGAAAAGCCTCTTTGCCTATGACCTCATTGTCTTCGGCGAATTATCCACCGGCTTGCTTGAGGAAGAGGAGCTCGGATGGATCGGAGAATTCGCAACCAGCCGGGGAGGCGGAATTCTGCTACTCGACGGACCCCGTCAAAAATTCCGTGAATATGCCAAGGAAGAGGATCATCCCATTGCCCGACTTCTACCCGTGAAGTGGCTGGATGACTCCAAGTCGCGACTCGCTCCCGAGGCCTTCCGCCTGACGGACCGGGGCCAATCCGAAACCGCTCTGTTTTTGGACCCTTCTTCCGAACGCAACCGGCAATTGTGGGGTTACCTTCCCATTCCCGGATGGGTAGCCCCCACCGAAGCCCTTCCCGGAACGGAGGTTTTTCTTGAAGCGACCGTCGACAAGGAAAAGCATGCCATTGAATCCGTCCCTCTCTTGGTGGCGCGCACAGCGGGCGCCGGAAAAGTGCTTTACGCCGGTTTCGACGGAACCTGGAGATGGCGATTTGAAGTCGGCGACAAATATCACCAGCGCTATTGGAATCAATTGGCTTCGTGGATCATGGAAAAGCCCTTCGCTGTAAGGGATGACTTTGTCGCCATTGACCCCGGAGCCTCCGCTTATCAACCGGGTGAATCCGCTTCTTTGCGTGTCCGTGTCCGGGACCGAGAAGGCAAGCCCTTGAGTGACCCCGACCTCACCGTGGAAGGACTCATCTGGAAGGAAGGCAAGATCGTCGCCACCGTGCCTTTGAAAACCAGCCCCGAGTCAGGCGGGCTCTTCCGCGGAAACACACCTCCTTTGTCATCGGGCCAACACGAAATCAGCGTACGGGTGGACGGACTCTACGGGGAGAACGAGCTCAGAAGCCGGGTTGGGTTTCTCGTACGACAACCGGAAAGCCCGGAACTTTCGACCCTGACCTGCAACGAGGAACTCTTGCGGGAAGTCGCAAAGCTATCCGGAGGAACATACCTGCGGGAAGAGCAGATAGGCAGGCTCAACGATTTGCTCAAGCCCATCAGTTCGGGAAAACTCGTAACCAAGGAAATTGCCCTTTGGCAAAGCTATTGGTGGTTTGTCCCGATTGTCTTGATCCTGGGACTTGAGCTTTTCCTGAGAAAACGGGCAGGCATGCTTTAAACCATCGAGCGAGGAAATCATATGAGCGTTCAACTAGACCCAATCATCGCGGAGAAACTGGAAGACTTTCGGCGCCGACGGCGCAACCTGATCATTCTTCGAGGGATCTGTACGGCGATCGTCACCCTGCTTGGCGTCTTTTCAACCATTGCCATTGCCGACTACCTCTCCCAAGCCCGCATGCCCGACGAGTTGCGGACCACCCTGTCCTACGCAGGATACGCCGTCGTCGTTCTCGCCGTTTGGCGCACTTGCGCCAGGCTTCTGTTGGAGTTGCCCAGTCGCAGAAAACTCGCCCGCTTGATCGAGCAAACCGCGCCGGAACTCAGGGAAGATCTTCTTTCTGCCGTGGAACTGGCAAGAGAAGAAGGCGTGGAAAGCGATTCGGAAATCTTTCGCAAGCTCGTGCAAAAAGACGTTTCTTCTCGAGTCAGGACGCTCGACATGACAAGCACCCTGCCCTTGGCTCGATTGCGCAAATGGCTGATCGCGACCGCCGGCTTGATTGCCTTGACCTTGATCTTGCTCTACAACCCCAATTTTGGCGGAAAGTTCCAACGAGCCATTGGACGGGCCCTTATGCCAGGAGCGAATATCGCGGCGGTGACCGACGTCGAGGTCACGATTCTCGCACCGGGAGAAAACGTTACCGTAACGCCCAAAAGCGAGCCTCTGCGCTTTTTGATCGCCGTTACCGGCAAGGAAAAGGACCAGTCTTTCGATCGGGTCGAATTGGAAACCAGAATCGCAGGGAAAAAACAGAAACCCCTTGGCATGGCCGGGCGCAAAGGCAACCAATTTTCGATCGACCATAACGTCGAACGAGAAAAATTCGAGTACCGCATCCTTGTAGACGATTCCCCCGTAACCATGAACATCGGTTCCAAAACCGCTCAATGGATCGAGATGGACGTAGCCTCCCGCCCTTACGTGACTTCTTTCACCAAAACCTATCATTATCCCGAATACACCAAGTTAAAATCGGTAACCGTAACCGAAGACCGGGGAGACTTGG
>JAYOII010000271.1:0-1311 GCA_038118685.1 Opitutia bacterium | reverse complement strand
CCGGCCATTCGGATCGTTTTGCCGGAGGAAAGATCGCTCCTGGCCGCTTCCGACGACATTTTTCCGCTCACCATTGAGGCGAAGGACGACCTACCCCTCGAGAAAATCGAGTATCACGTTCAGGTCAACAATCGGGGTTGGATAAAACGGTCCGTCCCCGGTTTGCCCGCCCCCATCGACAAGGAGCAATTGAGGTTTCAATTCGACTTGGACCTGATCGACCTCAAGCTCAAACCAAACGACCAGGCTGTCCTGAAGCTGTTCGCCTTTGACAGAAAAGGCTCGACCGGAGAATCCGAACCGATTCAGCTCTCCATCATCTCGCGCGATCTGGATCTTTCGGCTTTGCAAACGATCAAGCTCAAAAGCATGATCTTCGAGGGAATTACAAAGCTTGCGCAATCCGCAGATGCCCGGGCAAAAGCAACCATCGAGCTGTATGATGCCTCCCTGAAAAATCACAAGAGCCCGATTTCCGCCTCGGACGCGGACGAATTGCGCGCTCTGTCCAACTCCTTGGCGGAGGAAAGCAGTCTGCTCCTCGACAAGACCTTGACCGCCCTGACCGCAATGCCCCGGGGAACGGATTCTTTCGAGATTTCTTTTCTAGCCAGAGCGATCAATTCCATCAGCCACCTGCGGGCAGGGCAGGCTCTCAGTCGCGCGGAAACGGCGATTGCCACCGATGATCCCAATATTCGAAGGGAAGTGATTCAAGAATTCAGGGCCAAAGTCGAACAAGACCGTGGCTTGACGGGCAACTTAAGAAACGTAACCCAAAGCCTCCTGTCAAACCAAGTGCGGGCCGTTGGGGCCACTTACCTGAGGCAACTGGTGAAAAACCAGAATGAACTCGAGGAGTTGCTCAAGGATGATTATCACTACAAATCGATTACGCGAAGACAGGAAGTCGCCATCAATCATTGGCGCACCATCGAGAACGTCCTGAAGCTCAGTTCCACCTCTCGCAGTCATGTCTTCAGAAGCATGAACAAGGAAGAGAATCAACTTCGCGAAGCGCTCGACGGCAACGATACGAAGAGTCAAAGGGATCTTTTGGCGAGAACGGTCAAGAGCTGGAACGCCAAAGTGCGTCAAATCCACGACACGGAAAACAACCGGTTGCGCTCGACGGTCCGTTCTTCTCGTTCGGGCCGGGAAAACTTTCTCTGGCAGATTCCTCAATCCTCCAACCAAATCAACGATGTCTCTGCCTTGGTTACGGCCATCGAACGCAATCCCGATTACTCGTCTTGGCCTGCCGCCAAAGGGAAATGGGTCGAGCGGGATTTGTTGAGCAAAATTCACGGG
>JAYOII010000270.1:0-4564 GCA_038118685.1 Opitutia bacterium | reverse complement strand
GACCATGGCACTGCCGACCACAGGCACCAAACCGATGAAAGCCCCCAAGAAAAAGACCGGGAGAAAGAATATTCCACCGACGAAATGAGCGACCAAGGCAAGCGCGACTCCTCGAAAAAGGGAGGTGAGAACCGTATCGCTGAGCAAACGAAGGGTAATCTTTCTGTGCAATTCAAACCAAGAACGGACTTCCTCCTGATTGAAGCCTCCCATTTTCATGGCCTTGGTTAGAAAAGATCCCCCGTGAGCGTAGAGAAAGGACAATGCAATGAGAGCCAGGGATAACTCGGCTACAAAACCACGTGTCCCCTTGAAAAGAAACTCCAAAAAAGTACCTGAAAATTCGCGAGTATCCCCAATCAGATTGGTCACGAACTGAATCGTTTTTTCCCGGTCGATCGGGAGACGGGGATAAATGGACTGGATTTCACTCACGCCGTTGGAAACGCTTTGGACAATGGCATCACGCCCCTCCTCTTTGCCCAAGGCGAGAGACCAAATGGTCTTGGTGATACCTTGAACGCTCCCCATGCCCGATGCTTGAAGCAGAAGCAGGAGGAAAGGGGAAAGCAAAACCAACAACAAAGTCAGGGTGGAAAAGACCGCGCATAGCTCAGCACGCCTTTGTTCATGCAGGCGTGGAAGCATGATTGTACCCAAACGCTCAATTGGCCGAAAAAAAACCGGATAGGTGAGGGCGGCCAAAGAAACGGCAAAGAGAATGAACTCGAAAAGCGGGCGGAACGTTCCGTAAAGGGGAATCAGCAAAACCAGGATAGCGAAAATCAACAAAGTTCGCCTTTTCCAGATCTTCCAAAAGGCCTTCCTCTTTTCGGACAAGAGATCTTCGGAGACGCTGTCAGGCTGGTCGTAGTCGGCCATTCTCAATCCCTAGTCACGGCGAGGTGTCTTCGCAAGATGGTTTCTCAGGAATTTTCCCGTGGGGGTTTTTTGACGGGCAAGTTGCTGCGGAGATCCTTCGAAAATTAGTTTTCCACCCTCCACTCCTCCCCCCGGTCCGATTTCGATCAAATGATCGGCCAAACGAACGACGTCGAGGTTATGTTCGATCACGACAAGCGTGTTACCGGCATCACGAAGCTTGAAAAGGAGATCCATCAGGCGCTGCACGTCGAGCCAATGCAATCCGGTGGTTGGCTCGTCCAAAAGATACAAGGCCTTGCCCGTCTGCTTGCGGCTCAGCTCAAGGGACAACTTCAACCTCTGCGCTTCCCCCCCCGAAAGCGTATTAGCCGCCTGCCCGAGTTGCAGGTAGCCCAGTCCCACGGCGTCCAAGGTTTCCAACTTGGAGAGAATGGAAGGATGCTTGCCAAAAACGTCGATGGCTTCGCAAACAGTCATATCGAGAACTTCCGCTATATTCCTTCCTCGAAAATTCACTTCGAGAGTCTCGCGATTGTAGCGCCGGCCCTTGCAGCTCTCGCATTCGACGAAAACGTCGGCCAGAAACTGCATGTCCAGCTTGACCACACCGTCTCCCTTGCACCGTTCGCAGCGCCCCCCGGGAAGATTGAAACTGAATCGACCCGGGCCGTAACCCCGGACACGGCTCAGTGAGCACTGGGAAAAGAGTTTGCGTAACAAATCGAAAAGCTTGATGAAGGTGGCTGGGTTGGAACGAGGGCTTTTTCCAATGGGCGATTGATCTACCCGAACGGCTTGCTCGAAATGCTCCAACCCTTCGATTCCCGAATGAGCCCCGGGAAGTTGTTTGGCCCGGTGCAAGGAATTGGCTGCCGTTTTGGCCAGAACTTCATTGACGAGCGTACTCTTGCCCGAACCCGAAACCCCACATACCACGGTAAGAAGTCCGACGGGAAAGGAAACGTCAATTTCCCGAAGGTTGTTCGCCCGGGCCGAACGAACGATGAGTTCGGCTTTGCTCGGCCTTTTGTCCTTGGCATCCTTTTCGATCTCCTCTTTTCCGGAAAGAAAGGATCCGCTCCGGCTCGACGAGGAAGCAAGGCAATCTTTCAGGTTCCCCGCAAAGATCAACTCTCCTCCGTCCACTCCCGGCCCGGGACCGATTTCAAGCAGGTGATCGCACGCCAGCAAGGTGTCCCCATCATGCTCAACCACAATTACGGTATTTCCGCGATCCCTCAGCCCGCGCAGAACCGATAGCAAACGATCGTGATCAGCCGGATGAAGGCCGACCGTAGGCTCATCAAGAACATAGGTGACTCCGACCAACCCCATTCCCAATTGAGTCGCAAGGCGGGCTCGCTGGGCCTCCCCGCCGCTCAGGGTTCGATAGGGCCTGTCCAACGAAAGATACCCGAGGCCCACTTGATCGAGAAAACCCAACCGTTGGCGCAATCCGTTTACCGCATCCATGACTTGCCGGCATTGTTCGTTCTCCGAGAGATCATTCTCAACGAAAGACCAAGCTGAGGAAGCACTCTGGGAAAGCAGCGAATCAAAGGTCGCGCCGGCCAAGGTAACGGAGCGGGAATAGGAAGAAAGCCTGCTCCCTTCGCATGAAGAGCAAATCGTTCCGACTTGATAGGTCAAAAGCTTGGCCCGCAAGCCTTCGCTGGAAGTATTCCGCATGGTTTCGGAGAGATCCTTCAAAACCCCCGGAAAGGGCTGTTTCTTCGCCCTGCCCCGACCGACCTGAAGCTTGAGCTCATAGCTTTTCCGGTCATCGCCATGAAGAACGAATTGACGAACCTCGGATGGCAGTTCGCTCCAGGGGGTTTTCAAATCCAAAGATGCCTGCTCGGCAAGTGCCTTGAGGATGTTCTTTCGGAGAGTGATCATCTTGCGCGAACCCAGCCGCCAAGGCTTGATGGCTCCCTTGGAAAGGGAAAGCGACGGATCGGGAACGACGAGATCCTCTCGAAAGCTGAGGACTTGCCCAAGGCCGCCACAGGTTTCGCAAGCTCCGTCGGGATGATTCCAGGAAAAATGGCGTGGCGTCAGAGCAGGATAAGTTTTCCCGCACATCTCGCAGGCAAAACTTTGTGAGAGAAAAATTTCATGAAGGGATCCATCGGCCGGATCTTCGATCAAAGCAATGGCCCGCTCCTCTCCTTCCTTGAAGGCAAGTTCCAGTGAATCGGCGATCCGACTTCGGGCCTTTTCGTTGATCGACAAGCGGTCCACTACGATCTCAACCTTCAGTTCCCTCCCCCGTGTTTTTTCGGGAATCAGTTCACGGTCATCAAGCCTCTTGATCAGTCCCTCGATCCGTACGCGCTGAAAGCCCCTCCTCTCCAAAGCCGGTAATTCCTCTCGCAAAACAGCCGCCTTTGCCGTAGCGAAAGGGGCAAGTAAGATCGCCCGTTTGTCCATGCCTTCGACAAGAATCTGCTTAACGCAGTCATCGAGACTTCTTCGCGAAACGACGGCTCCGTCAATCGGACAATGAGGCTGACCAACCGTTGCCCAAAGCAAACGAGCGTAGTCCGCTACCTCCGTAGCCGTCGCAACGGTGCTTCTCGGACCGGCGGATCGGAACGCTGCCTGCTCGATCGCCAAAACGGGGGACAAGCCCTCGACGTAATCAACGTCCGGTCGACGGACTTTTTCCAAGGCTTGACGTGCCTTGGGCGAAAGGCTCTCGACGTACTTCCGGTGACCCTCGGCAGCCAAGACGTCAAAAACCAAGGATGACTTGCCAGAGCCACTGACGCCGGTTACGCCAATCAGTTTGCCACGAGGAAATTCAGCGACCACCCCCTTCAGGTTGTTTTCCCGGGCTCCCTTGACAAGGATCCGGGGAGCCTCCGCCTTGCGGCTTTTTTTCTCCACGCCCATATGGAATCTTAGCATGATCCCGAAACGGTCTTCTGCCAAGCAGGATAAATAATTCTTCTCTTCCCTTCAATTCAAGGCTATGAGAGAGATGTGAACAATCCCATACTCTACGTAAAGCAAGGTTGTCCATGGTGCATAGACGCCTTGGCCTACTTCAAGCAAAAGAACGTCGAACTTGAAATCATCGACGTTCGATCCGACCCGACTCGGTTGAAGGAATTGGAACAAATCAGTGGTCAAACCATGACCCCTACCCTGAAACACGGGGACTTTTTGGTCAAGGACTTCGATTTGGACGAATTCGAACAGGCCTTGGCTCAAAACCCGCAGGCAGCCAAGAACTTGGGCTTGCTCTGAATCCCGCTGGCCTCGCTCGGGAATCCCTCGGACAAGGTTATCCCGTCAGCCTCCGTTAATCAGCGGTTGAGGGCATCCAACCGACGATTCAATTCACCCATCTTTTGCCGAAGATCATCGAGTGAGTTCGATTCGTCATTGGCGGGCATGTCCAAATCCAATGCCTTTACCCCGGCGGATGTGTCGTAGACTTTGGCGGTGTCCGAGACGTGAGGAGTGATGTTGCCGGAGGTTACGATCTTAGTGGCTTCCTTGCCATTACGAAAAACGGTGTAGGTTTGAGGGGACCTTCCCAATTCAAGGGTTTCGGTCTGATCGGAATTGAACCTCTTGACCTGCCGATAGTTTTTGTTCGAGGCTCTTCTTCCCACCACCTTGGCCTTGGACGTCTTGAAAACGAAGAAGTTGTGCTCCACGACGTGAA
>JAYOII010000269.1:2300-4567 GCA_038118685.1 Opitutia bacterium | reverse complement strand
CCTTCCCGATGGGGCGATGTTCAAGAAGTATCGCTTCAGAAACGAGTACGTGGAACGCATGTTGCGCTACTACTCGTACCTGAACAGGGGCTTGAGCATCGTTTACAACGGCAAACGTTTTCGTTCGAAAGATGGCTTGAAGGATCTTCTTCAGGAAAATCTTTCCGAGGAACCGCTCTATCCGATTATTCATATAGAAGGCCAAGACATAGAGGTGGCGTTTACTCATATCGAGCAATACGGTGAAGATTATTTTTCCTTTGTAAATGGCCAGCACACCACCCAAGGAGGAACTCATCAAGCGGCTTTTCGGGAAGCCTTGGTCAAGACGATCCGTGAGTTCACCAAAAAGAATTTTGATCCACCGGATATCAGGGGTGGTTTGGTCGCGGCAATAAGCGTAAAGGTTCAGGAACCGGTGTTCGAGTCCCAGACTAAGACTAAATTGGGTTCCCTTACGGTGGCTCCCGAAGGAGAGTCGATTCGCCTGTTCGTGGGTAATTTCCTCAAGGAGAAGCTGGACAATTATCTGCATAAGAATCCCCAGTCTGCGGAGGCTTTGGTTGAGAAAATTCAACGGAGCGAACGTGAGCGCAAGGAACTCAAGGGTATCCAAAAGATTGCCCGTGAACGGGCCAAGAAGAGCAAGGTTCACAACCGGAAACTTCGGGACTGCCGCGTGCACTTGAACAGCAAGGACAAGAATCGTTTCAAGAGCACCCTGTTTATCACCGAGGGGGATTCGGCAAGCGGATCCATAACCAAGGCTCGGGACGTTCAGTTGCAAGGTGTTTTCAGTCTCAAAGGGAAACCCCTCAATTCATTTGGTTTGACGCGCAAAGTCGTTTATGAAAACGAGGAATTCAATTTGATTCAGGCGGCCTTGGGAATCGAGGATGATTTGGAGGACTTGCGCTACAATCAAGTCGTCATCGCGACGGATGCGGACGTGGACGGGATGCATATCCGTCTTTTGCTCATTACCTTCTTTCTTCAGTTCTTTCCGGAGTTGATCAGGCAGGGGCATTTGTTCGTCCTGCAAACGCCCCTTTTCCGCGTGCGCAACAAGAAGAAGACTTTTTATTGCTACGATGACGCCGAGCGTGAGGCGGCGATCAAAACTTTGGGTAAAAATCCCGAGATTACACGGTTCAAGGGCTTGGGTGAGATTTCACCGGATGAATTCAAGCACTTTATCGGTGATGACATCCGTCTGGATCCAGTCAAGATTGACGCTCACGAGTCGATCAAGGAAATGCTCAAGTTCTTCATGGGCAAGAACACTCCGGACCGTCAGGAATACATTATTCGAAACCTTCGGTTCGAGCACGATATCGTGGAAGAAGACGAGGGTTCCGTTGCCGACGGCATTGAGGATGCGGAAACTCCATCCGAGTCTATCGAAGCCAGTGAGGCTGCCTGATTTTGCATTCTTGCGATGAGCGAAGAAAAGGATAGTCCTGCCCCAGAGGAGAAAGAAGTCGCAGAGGAGGATTCTCCTCCTGTCGAGGTCGAACAGCCCAAGCGCCGGTTCGATCCCGAGAGACTGGGTTCGGGGAATGGCGATGAACGGGCCGATGGGGACGATGCGATTTACGTCGACGACATGTATGGCGATTGGTTTCTCGATTATGCTTCATACGTAATTCTCGAAAGAGCGGTTCCGCATGCCGATGACGGGCTGAAGCCCGTTCAGCGACGAATTCTTCATTCAATGAGGGAATTGGAGGATGGGCGCTACAACAAGGTCGCCAACGTCATCGGCAATACGATGAAGTATCATCCCCACGGCGATGCATCGATTGGAGATGCCATGATCCAATTGGGACAGAAGGATCTGTTGATCGATACGCAAGGAAACTGGGGGAACGTTTTGACCGGAGATTCCGCAGCCGCACCGCGTTACATCGAGGCGCGCCTCACTCCCTTTGCCTTGGAGGTGATCTTTAGCCCGAAGGTAACCACTTGGTTGGCTTCTTATGACGGAAGAAACAAGGAACCGGTAACTTTCCCCGTAAAATTCCCTCTGTTGCTTGCCCAAGGGGCAGAGGGTATTGCAGTTGGTCTCTCAACCAAGATCCTTCCACACAACTTTCTCGAGATCCTCGATGCCATGATCGATGCTTTGCGGAAGAACCCAATCGATTTGTTGCCGGATTTTCTACAAGGGGGAATTGCCGATTGCGCCGACTATAATGGCGGAGCACGCGGTGGGCGAGTCCGGGTTCGGGCCCGCATAGAGAAGGTCAAGAAGCACCTTCTTAAAA
>JAYOII010000269.1:0-2290 GCA_038118685.1 Opitutia bacterium | reverse complement strand
GTACGACTACGACCAGTTTGATCGATTCGATTTTGTCCGCCAATGACAAGAACAAGATCAAGGTTTCGAAGATCGAGGACAATACCTCGGAATTCGTGGAGATTCTCGTTCACTTGCCATCGACCGTTTCGGCGGAGGACTCATTGCCCGGACTCTATGCCTTTACGGATTGCGAGGTGAGCCTTGCTCCGAACGCATGCATCATCAAAGACAATCATCCTCAATTCCTTTCGGTCAACGACTTGGTCAAGTCGGCGGCCGACTTGACTAGGGAAATCCTGCGGCGGGAATTGGAGATCAAACTGGGCGAACTCCAGGAAAAATGGCACTTTGCTTCGCTCGAGAAGATTTTCATCGAAAAGAGAATTTATCGCGATATCGAAAAGGAAGAAACTTGGGAGGGTGTCATTGCCGCCGTAGACAAGGGACTCAAACCTTACGTCAAGTCTTTGCGGCGAGCCGTTACACAGGAGGATATCGTCCGCTTGCTTGAAATCAAGATCAAGCGGATATCGAAGTACGATTCTTTCCGGGCTGATGAACAAATCAAGGGCTACGAAGACGAGATATCCGAGGTGGAGGGCCATTTGGCTCAACTTACGCGCTATGCGATCCGTTATTTCAAGGAACTGAAGAAAAAGTATGGAAAAGGCCGGGAGCGCAAAACTGAGATTTGCAGGGATGACAATGGAGAACTGACTCCTTTCGATAAAATTGTTGCGGCCAAGGTCGTGGTTGCGAACGAAACTCTTTTCCTGAACCGAAAAGACGGGTTTGCCGGCTATGGGCTCAAAAAGGATGAATCGATTGAGAAATGTTCCAATTTGGACGACGTGATCGTGATCGGCAAGGACGGAGTCATGAAAGTCATGAAGATTGCCGAAAAGATGTTCGTAGGGAAAAGCCCTCTCCGGGTGGCGGTTTTTCACAGAGACGACCAAAAGGTATACAATATGGTTTATCGAGATGGCAAAAGTGGGCGTCTCTATGCCAAAAAGTTCAAGGTTGGAGGCGTGACCCGAGACAAAGAATACCCTTTGTTCAAGACCCATTCCAAATCGAGGGTTTTCTTTTTTGCCGTCCATGACTCGGAAAAAAAGAACAGCCGTGTTTTGGTGCATTTGGATCCCGATCTCAAGCGGGTTAAGGAGAAAGTCATCGAATTTGACTTTTCATGGCTTGAACTTCAAGGCAGAGCGGTCAAAGGGAGCACGCTCACTGCCCATAAGGTCGATCGCGTGGTCAATGCGCCCAAGTCCGAAGAGAGTGAATCCGAAGGGAAAACTCCTCCTTCCAAAGCTGTTGGGGAAAAGGCTTCCGCCAAGCCCGCGGAGAAGCCCAAGGCTGAGAAAAAGAGCGAGTCCGCACAGGAGGGCAAGGCACCTTCTTCCGCTGCCCCGAAGCCTCAAGACCCGTCCGACAAGGAACAGGCGACCTTTGACTTCAAGGACAACTGAGATAGGCGTTTGATTTCCTGTGCTGCCTTTGATGTCACGGCCTGATTTTCGGACCAAATGAGCGGCGATCTCTCAAAAGAAGAAATCAATCGGAAGCTTCTCCATGTCTTGGCCGTGGTTTTGCCCGCAGGTATTTTCTATGGTCCGGACTTTTTTGAGGTGGAACGTATCTGGGCGTGTATTCTGGGGTTGAGTTTGACCTGTTTCTCAATCTTTGTCGAGGTTGCGAGATTAAGGAATGGAGCCTTCGGCAAATGGTTTTTGCTTTCTTTCGGCCTGCTCTTGAGGAAGGAAGAAAAGCATCAGCTTACCGGAGCTACCTACCTCATTGCCGGCGGCGCAATCTGCAGCCTGATTTCATTGCAAGGCGAAGGTGCGGCTGCCTGCGCTTTCATTGGGTTGACTTTTTTTATCTTGGGTGATGCGGCCGCTGCACTCACGGGCAAAGCCTTTGGTCGAATCAAAATCGGAAGCAAGACGCTGGAGGGATCAATCGGCTGTTGCTTGTTGTGTCTTGTCCTTGGTGTCTTCGTTTTTCCGGAACTTCCTGGTTTTCTCGAGGGTTGGGGAGGGGAATTGTCCTTGGTGCAGGTCCTTGTCCTTTCTTTTGCCGTTTCGCTACTTGAGCTAGTCCCATTCAAAATCCCCGGCGTGGAAATCAACGATAACCTTTACGTGCCGGCAGTTACGAGCGCGATCGCCTTCTTGATCCGGTAGCTTGGGAGTTCTTCCTTACCTGATCCGATTCCTAAAGGATCCGGCGGCATGGGCCTTTCCGGTTGAACATTCTATGATTTCGAGTTGATCGCCGCGTACCCAAAAAATGGCCCGTT
>JAYOII010000268.1:2066-4595 GCA_038118685.1 Opitutia bacterium | reverse complement strand
CGCAAGGATAGGCAGCAAGCGCTTGACCTACAAGAATCTTCTTCCCTACAAAGGTGAACCTTTGGTCTTGCGGGCCGTTCGAAAGCTCCTCGACTGCCGAGACGTCCATGAAGTCGTGCTGTCCACGGATAGCGAATTAATTGCCAGAACCTGCATGGAAGAGGATGTTCGCATCCTTTGGAGACCGGAGCACCTCGCAGGTGACGACATCGCTTCCGTTCCCGTATTTCAGCATATCGTGGAGCATCATCAATGTGATCTTCACGTAAACTATAACTGTAACTTCCCCGAGTGCGATGAGTCGGTGATTTCGAAGTCGATAGAACTTGCATCGCAAGCGGGAGAGGCGTTGTCGGAACCTTATGCAGTTTGGGCGCAGACTTGCGAATGCTTGGCCAATTATGGAAACCCTTTTGAGATCACCGCCACAACCTTCGACGCACCTGAAGTTCACCCCTTGGACGTCCACACAATGGATGATCTTCTCCGTGTTCACAGGGAGCATCAGCCTGAAATCTTGAACCCGTTCTCAAAAAAATGACGATTTTGAGTAAAGTTTGATGAAATCAGTCCGATGATATGAGGTGATTAATCATTCCATGGAAAAAAACACCTACAGCAAACCTTTCGGGATTCCTAGTTTTCTGGGAATCGTTTTCTTGTTTTACGGCCTAGCCTTGCACGGGTTGGAAACCAAACGCTTTGACGCCCCGCCACCGAAGCGACCCACTTCTCTTTCGTTCGCCAAGCCCACCCCTTTGCGTTTCTCTATTTCGCCACAGCCGGTAGACAGGCTCAATATTGCCCTTCCTGCAAGCCAACCGATTGTTCAGACTTCCGTCGTGAGTCAGGTCTCCGCAGACGCAAACCAGACCGCCAGTCTGCCGGTTCCATCCATGCCGACGCAATACGATCAGAATTCGTCGAGCACGCCGGCTTTTCAGTCTCCGCCGAAGAATCCCTCTCCTTTTCTTCCACAATTGGCGCCCCCTGCCAGTTTGCCTTTGTCCGATCCGTTTCAGGATTTGGATGCTTTCGGAGCCGATTCGACTGATGAGCTTCTCCGGATCCTCGAGAATTCCGACATGGGCTCTTCCGGTTCTTCCTTTCAGGCATCCCCTTTCGTTCCACCCTATACGGTCGCTCCCGATGGTCTGAGGATGTCATCCAAGGCAACTTACAAGAGAGTTAGGCGATGAAAGGACAATTCATGAATTCACTATTTTGGCTTGTTACGCTTGTTTCGACTGGTTTTTTTCTATGTGCCTACGGGCAAAACGCTCAGGGTGCTTCGCCGGTTCAGGAAAGATCCCTCGAGGAAGTCATTGACGGGATAGACGCTCTTCTTGACGACATTGAGAGTTCTTCCGGGAACGAAAGCGCTCCTTCCCCATATCCTCAGCCGATTACAACGCCTCCTTCTCCTTACAGCCAGCCCGTTGACCCGTCTCAGGAATATTCGCCGTCCGTGGTTCCCGAAGACAAAGGCGGAAGTCAGTCCTTTAGGCTTAAGAACGAGCTGGTTCCCGATAATTTGCTCGACAGGGTCGGCGTCACGCCTCCTGCCCCACAAGCCCCTCCTTCGATCCTCGAAGACCTACCAAGTGTCTCGAGTCCTCTGTCTTCCACTCCCGCATTACCTGTCGGGGAAGCGGTTCAGCCTGAAAAAACCGTTATTGAACCACGGCCCTTCCAGCCCATGTCCAAAGTGGATTACAGTAATGCGACCCTCGAAGATCTCCTTCGCGAGGTTGATTTGTTGGAACTGCCTGATTTTGCTTCCCCCATGCGCTTACCGACCACTGCACCGGATCTCGAGAATCCCCTTCCAAGTCAAGTGACTGAATCTCTCGATCCAGTTGAGATCGTGGAATCCAATGTTCTCAGTCAACGCCCTGAGGACCGCAAGCCAAATGAAATAGGAGAATACACCGTTTTGGGCGAACGCATAGACGAGGAGATGAAAGCCAAGATTCTGGAGGCCATCATGCAGACTAGGCATGCATCCGGGGGAACCAATCAGCCTTGGGTCACGAACTCCGTC
Organism: Opitutia bacterium; assembly: GCA_038118685.1. GTDB lineage: Bacteria > Verrucomicrobiota > Verrucomicrobiia > Opitutales > Seribacteraceae > Seribacter. The sequence goes on along the minus strand of JAYOII010000268.1, from coordinate 2,551 downwards.
TTCAAAGCCAACTCTTATTGCAACCGCATACTGGGCCGATTGAACGCTCCTCACCACAAACGTTACCGCAGAGACATATTACTCTCGCTGATCGGAATGCATGAGCGCAATCAGGCTTGGGTCGATGCTGCTAAGACATACGAGCGTTACCTTGAGGAATTTGCATCCGATGACCGTTACCCCTTCGAAGATCACGAAGATGCTCCCGGCATACCGGACTTGAAGGCTCCCTTGGGGTCTGTGAGCAAGTGGTTGGAAGGGAGGAAGCGGGGAGCTCCCACGATTCCCGAAACGCACATCCGTTTGGGAAAAATCTACAGGACTCTCGGCGCTCACCGCATGGCTCTGAACAAGTTTTACGATGCCATAAACGCCACGCTTACCCTTCCGCGTAACGAAGCGTTCGAATTGGCCGAGAGGCAGAAGGGGAAACGGCTGGAGAACCGATCCGACGCCGAGTCAAACCAAGCGATGTTCGAGATTGC
>JAYOII010000268.1:0-2056 GCA_038118685.1 Opitutia bacterium | reverse complement strand
TAAGCAGGGATTGGCTCATTACCGCAGGGCCAGGGAAACCCTTCGCAAACTCGAAAAAATTAACCGCCTGCCTCCCGAGCAAAGAACCGAGGTCGAGTTGGAATTCGACAAAACGCCCCGTGCCGATTTTGCGAAAGTCAAGGAAGTGCTCAGATCTTATGGAACCTTGTATCCGCAAAGTCCGTATGTCCCCGAGGCTCACTACCTTCTTGCCTTGACCTATGAACAGCTCGGTCAAGACGAGGAGTCCGTAAAGGAGCTGCTTCTTTTGCTCAGGGAATCCGATTTCAATCCCGAGATGATCTTGAACTTGGAGCAAGGTCGCGCCATGCGTGACAGAGATGAACTAACCATTAGGCGGTTGAAGAACGTTTGGAATTTTTGGAAGAAGAAAACGGGTAACTATCTTGCCAACAAGTTCTTCGAGGACAGCGAATATTTCAACGCATACAGAATCTATTCCGCTTTGCGCGAGATCGACTCCTCTCCTTCCTGGCAAGTTCCGGTCCTTTATCAGATCGCTTTGTGTGAAGAGAAATTGGGGAATTACGTTCAAGCTATGGAAACGTATTCCTCGATCGAGGAATACGTAAGTTCCGAAGAAGCACGCGAAGGCATGGCCAACAACAAGTATTTGAACTTTGTTTTCGGCATGGCCAAATGGAGAAGAGAGCAACTTGAGGACACGCGGGCCATCAGGCAGGCAGTCAACAGGTATGGGATTTACACTCGTACGCAAAATGTCGATAATGAGTGACCCTCTCCTCGTACGGTTGGGGAAATTTTCACCGAAGCGGTGAGTAGGGATGGAACCTCGAGACGTCATTAAGGATCACCTTCTCCTCTGCGAGCAAGTCCATGCCCTTCTTCTGGAAGAAAACACTTGGCTGAAAACCCAAAAATGCGCACCAGGCATGGATCTGATCGAGCGGAAGCAGAAAATGCTTCCCCGCCTTGACGAGTCCTTGGCCAACCTCAAGAAATTAAAGCCGGAGTACTTTTCCCCCTTCGACGACTCCAAAAAATTGGTAAACGATTCTCATTCGAAACTCCTTCAGGTCTTTTACCTTGATCGCGAAAATGAAGAACTGCTGATTAAGCTTACTCAATCGACGGAAAGGCAGACTTTCAACCGCTTTACCACTCCCCCGGAAGAGTTAGGTGAAATTCACGAAAGGTTGCCCGGGGATGGCAACCTGGGAAATCGTGGCGGGGGGGAAGGGGAGTCCGATTCAGGGGATTGATTTGAGCGAATGTCGTTATTCTTTGAATTCGACTAGCGGCGGGCGGTTCTCCCTGCCGGCTTCATAAGTGGTCCGGAAGAATTCGGTTCCATCGGTTCGGTAATAGATCCACAACCCCTCTTTTTTTCCATTCAGGTAGGAGCCTTCCTCTCTTTTGTTTCCATTGTTGTATCGTTCGATTGTATATTCGATTTTGGAAAGTCTTTGGGCATTTTCAGCCTTGTTCTCGGCATAAACAACGACAACTCCGACCCCGTTGAGAACTTTGGTCGACGGACAGAGCTCACCGTTGGGTTTCCATCCGGTTGCATTCAGTATTTTGCCGTTCATAAAAGTTTGAACTGATCTTTTCTTGCCGTTGCCGTACCAGGTAGTGCAAATTCCATCCAATTTTCCTTGTTTGAAGTTCTGCTCTTTTATGCATGCCAAGCTTTTGTCCCAATAAGTGAAGGTGCCATGTTTTTTTCCCTCCTTGTACCTTCCTTGATGAAACTTGTCCCCGTTTTTGCGCCAACTGAAAACGTCCCCGTCAAGCATGCCATTTGAAAAACGACGAAGATTTCTCAGAGTGCCGTTGTCGTCCCATTGGCCGTACCAACCCGAGAAGGCATTCTTCTCGTAAAGCAAGTATTGCAGTCCGGACCTTTGCTTGAATTCATAGAAGGGAAGGGTTTTGTTCGAATGCGTCTGCCATTTTCCCTTTACCGAATCCCTCAACACCTGAACCAAGGCTGCCCGGTTATCTATATCAAAATCGCCGTTGCGGTAGTCCTGACCACGCAGACAAGTCAAGAAAAGGGCAAGTGCGATAA
>JAYOII010000267.1:0-4606 GCA_038118685.1 Opitutia bacterium | reverse complement strand
CCCCGATACTAAGACCGGAATCCTTCAGACACGCCTCAAAAGGAGCCTTGGTTCGAGCGTAAAGATCATCACAAATCTGCTCGAGCTTCGATCGTGACAAAGTAACGTTCAGGTGCTTCGGACCAGACGCATCCGCCGTGATGAAAGGCAAGTTAATTTCAGTGGATTGAGAAGAAGACAAGGACATCTTGGCTTTCTCAGCTTCTTCCTTAAGCCGTTGCATCGCCATAGCGTCGGACGAAAGATCAATTCCTTGCTCGGACTTGAATTCGGCAATCAGCCAATCGATGATTTTCTGATCCCAATTATCCCCTCCCAACTGGGTGTCGCCATTGGTAGCCTTGACTTCGAAAACACCCTCTGCAATCTCCAGTATGCTTATATCGAAGGTACCCCCGCCAAGGTCATAAACCGCTATCGTCTCTTCTCCTTTCTTATCAAGGCCATAGGCCAAGGAAGCAGCCGTTGGTTCATTGATGATCCGCTCGACTTCCAAACCGGCGATCGCCCCCGCATCTTTGGTCGCCCTTCTTTGATCATCATTGAAATAGGCGGGGACGGTAATGACGGCCTTTGTAACGGGTTCGCCCAAGTAGGCTTCTGCATCCGACTTGAGCTTGGCCAAGATCATGGAGGAAATCTGCTCGGGCATGAAAGTTTCGGTTTTTCCTTCAATCTCGCACTCGATTGTAGCAGCCCCGTTTTTCCCTTCAACTACGGAAAAGGGAAGAGTCCCGATTTCATCCTTGATTTCAGAAAACTTTCTACCAATGAGGCGCTTCGCCGAAAAAATCGTATTGGCGGGGTTCGTAACGGCTTGCCTCTTGGCAGCCTGACCGACCAACCTTTCTCCATCCTTGCCGAAGGCAACGATCGAAGGAGTTGTTCGAAAACCCTCGGAATTTGGAATCACCTTGGGTTCACCCGCTTCCATTACAGCCACACACGAATTACTCGTGCCAAGATCAATACCTATAATTTTACTCACGCAACTGTATATGCAACTCTCATGCCTCTTGCGCTAGATCCCCTAATTCATTAATAGGCAAAGCTTTAAGGTGAACAAAAGCCAAGAACAATAAGATCACGCAGGCAAAACCGAGACAAGATGCCTCACTTGTGTCACACACTACGTCTCTTTTGTCATCTTCGAGTCACCCTGCTCCTCGAGTTCGTCCAAGATTTCCATCACTCGATTCCCACGCTCGATTCCGTAATCTCGGACGAATTGAAGCTTCGGCGAATACTTCAACACGACGTGTGAGCTTACCTCTTTGCGAATTTCTCCGGCGTGCTTGCGGAAGAAAAGTTGGGCTTCCCTCGCTTTGATTTCGTCTCCGAGGACCGAATAGGCAACGGTTGCATTACGCAAATCAGCGGCGACGTCGACCGAAGTGATCGTCCAACAAACGCTTTCCGAACGGTAACGAGTCCGCAGGTAATTACCGATTTCCCGCTTGATCAATTCGTTTACTCGAGCAAGCCTCAAGCTCATTTGGCAAGCCCCTAGAGGGAAGGACGAATTTTTTCTACTTCGAACGTTTCCAAGACGTCTCCTTCTTCATAGCGGTCGAATGAATCAAGTCGTATTCCACATTCGAAGCCTGCCTTGACCTCCGTGACATCGTCCTTGAAACGCTTGAGGGTATCGATTTTGCCCTCCGCCAAAACCTCGCCATTGCGGATCAAGCGAGCCCCCTTGTTTCTTACGATCGCCCCCTCCATCACCATGGAACCTGCAACCGTCCGGCCCTTGCTCACCTTGAAAACCTGCCTAATCTCCGCCCGCCCGGTCTTTTTCTCAACCAATTCGGGCTCAAGCATATCAGCCATGTTGTCCCGCACCAGATCAATGATCTCGTAAATGATGTTGTTTTGGAAAACACGGACGCCCAAATGTTTGGCTTCTCCCATGACGCCATTCTCCAGTTTGACGTTAAAACCAATGACGTCGGCGTCCGAAGTGTTCGCCATCTTGACGTCGTTTTTCGTGATCTGACCTATGTCACCTTGAAGAATCTCAAGGAGAACCTTCTCACTCTCGATCATGCCAAGCGATTCTTCCAAAGCCTCCAGCGAGCCGCGCACGTCGGCCTTGAGGATAGCCCGGTAAGAAGTTTTCTTGCTCTTGGATATTGCGGCAAAAAGGGCATCGACGCCGGAAACTTCGCCCTCTTGGTCCTCCGAAACCAAAGCGTCCACCTCTTTCTCGGTCAATTGAAACTCTTCGGATGCCTTTCGGGCAGTACGCTCGTTCTTGGCCCCCTTGAAAATGGCTCCCGCCTCCGGTACTTCGGACCAGCCAAGAATATTCACCGGGGTTGACGGGGGGGCCGACTTGACTTGATTCCCCTGGTCGTCGATCATCGCCTTAACTTTGCAATAAACCGACCCGCAGTGAATGGCGTCGCCGACTTTCAAAGTTCCCTTTTGCACGATCACAACAGCCGTGGCTCCCCGACCGACTTCTTGGCGGGCTTCCACCACGACTCCCTCGGTCACGGCATCGGGGTTGGCCTTCAATTCCATCAACTCGGCTTGAAGCAAAATCATGTCGAGCAAATCGTCCACGTTGTCGCCCTTCAATGCGGAGATAGGAACGGTGACGATTTCTCCACCCCAGTCTTCCGAAGCGATCGAACGCTCCTGCATTTGCGTTTTGACCTTATCCGCATCGGCGCCCTTGACGTCCATTTTATTGATGGCAACAAGCAAAGAACCCTGGGATCTTTGGGCGAATTTCAAGGCTTCATCGGTTTGCGGCATGAAACCATCATCCGCCGCTACGACCAAAACGGAAACATCGGTAAGGTTTGCTCCTCTTTCCCTGATCTTGGAAAAAGCGGCATGACCCGGCGTATCGATAAAGGTGATCTTCTGGTCACCGTGATCGATTTGGTAGGCGCCAACGTGCTGGGTAATCCCACCGGCTTCCCCTGCCACCACGTTTGCCTTGCGAATCGTGTCGAGCAAGGTCGTTTTGCCATGATCAACATGCCCAAGAATACAAACAACCGGTGGCCTTGGCTTGAGAAACTTCTCGTCGTTTTCATCAATCTCGACCTTGGATTTCTTTTCGACGGCTTCCGTCTTTTCACCTCTGTGCTTGATTTCAAGCTCAAAACCTTTGACGGAGGCAATGCTTCTGGCCACTTCCTCATCGATCGATTGGTTCATCGAGGCAAAAATGCCCATTTCCATAAGTTCGGAAATCAATTGAAAAGGTTTGAGCCCGATAAAACCGGCAAAATCGCGAACGACGATGGGAGGTTTGACGATGATGAGGTTTCCCTCAACCACGCCACTTTCACTCGATTTATCCTCGGAAGAAGATGCAGGGGGAGCGGGGAGCCCTGATTTGCCCGCCGAAGAAGGTGGTGGCGGCGCCGACGCCATCTTGGACGGGGGTGGAGGCGGAACGGATGGAGCATTGGAAGATGGCGCCGGGGACACTGTGTCAGGCTTGACTTCTTCCTCTTCCGCAACGCCTTCCTCCTTTTTCTCTGACTCTTCCCTTTCGATCTTTTCCTTCTCCAAGTCTTCCTTGCTTTTGACTATGGGAATTTTTTGATCCTTGGGAGAGGGCTTTGTGTCCTCCGCTTTTTCCTCGACGGGCGCCTCGGTTTGCTCTTCGACGAGATCCGCGGTTTCCTGAGCTTCTTCATCGCTTGAAGTGAACTCCTCGATAATCGACTGAGCGGTAATGTTGTCCAAAGTGGATGACGCGCTCTTGATGTCGTATCCGCGCTCTTTGAGAATCTCTACGATTTCCTTGCTGGTTTTGTTGACCTGCTTGGCGATTGCGTGAACACGAACACTCATAAAACGTAGATTCTTTGACCCTCTTTAGATTATGCGTCTTTTGGCTCCGAAGGGGCTTCCTCCTCGACGGGGGTGGTTTCTTCATCGGAGTCAGGCGCATCGGTTCCCGAATCTTCAGCCCCGATGGAAACCTTGGACAAAACGTCTTGCGCGATTGGCTCATCAAAGCCCAAGCCAACCAAATCTTCCGCTGTAACGCCCTCAAAGGCCTCCGGACTCACCAAGCCGAAAGCAACCAATCGGTCGGCAACCTCGAATTCGATTCCTACGTCGGTCAAGGCCTCGGCAGCCTTGGCTTTGCGCTCGTCAAAGCCAACTTCCTTCACAACGACCTTGCCGATATCGAGCTTCCAGCCAAGCAGTCGTGAAGTCAAACGGGCATTAATGCCCTTTCGACCGATGGCAACGGACAGATCATCTTCGACCACTTCGAAATACATCCTTCTCTTGTCGCGATCGAGGCTGATGTTTTGCGGAACCGCAGGCTTGAGCGCCTCGGCAAGTTGTTCCACGGGATCCTCGAACCAACGAACGATATCGACTTTCTCACCGTTCATTTCGCGGACAATGCTCTTCACCCTGGCACCCCGAGCCCCCACGCAAGCGCCAACCGGATCAACCTTGGGGTCCGAACTCTTCACGCAGACCTTCGTTCGGTAACCGGGTTCACGGGCCATGGCCGCCAAGGATACGGTTCCGTCCGCAATTTCCGCAACTTCCATTTCGAAAAGCTTGCGGACGAAATTCAAACTCGATCGGCTTAAAATCAGCTCGGGACCGCGAC